>NZ_JBIBEB010000007.1:87966-257436 GCF_042902325.1 Pseudomonas sp. NPDC012596
ACATCAGAAAGGGCGATCCGAAAGGATCGCCCTTTTTGCATTTGCGCGCTCGGCAGCCGGGCGGTATGTAGCAAGGTGTAACGTATGGTCGCGGTTCGGGCCATGGGCCGCCATGCTAGAATCCGCCGCTTCGAAACTGGAGGTACACGCGTGCGCAAACTGGCAGTGGTAATGGCAGTGCTGGCCCTGGCGGGCTGTGAGAACGAGGTCGAGGGTGTGCACAAGCAGGTTGCCGAGCACCTGCCTAACCCGAAAACCGCCAAGTTCGGCAACGTGCGGATCGACACCAAGGGCACCATCTGTGGCCAGGTGCGTGGCAAGGACGCTGCCGGGCAGTACGAGGCCTACCGCAGCTACGTGGCCGTCAAGCGCGAAGATGGCCAGTACGACATCATTGTCGACGACAGCGGCAACAACCTGCGTATCCGTGAGCTGTGCGGCGGCGCCGACCTGCAGCGCCGTGCCGAGGCCCTGGCCGATCAGCCAGCCCCGCAAGGCTGGGATGTCGAAGTGATCCAGGGCGCCAACATGGGCGCACTGACCGACATGACCGCACGCCTGATCGAGAAGGGCATTCCATCTTCGGTCGATTACCGCAATGGCAAGCCAGTGGTGCTGTTGGGGCCGTTCCCCACCAAGGAAGAAGCCGAGGCGCGCAAGGCCGAGGTCATGGCCAAGCTGGGCACCGATTCGGTGGTGATTCAGCATGGTGTGGAGCGCTAGTCCCTTAGCAGCTTTCCTACAAGCGAAAAGGCCGGTTCAGACGCCCTGTCATCTACAGGCTGACCCGGCTATGCTTGCCTTGGGAGATGGCTGAACGGGGAGGGCCTCATGTCTACACTGGAACGGGCCATCGTTGTGGCCGCCAGGGCGCATGAAGGGCAATACGACAAGGGTGGCGCAGCTTATATCCTGCATCCATTGCGGGTGATGATGCGGGTTGCCACGCCGGAGCAGCGGATTGTCGCTGTGCTTCATGACGTGATCGAAGACACACCACTTACACTTTCAGACCTCGCCCGTGAGGGCTTCACGTTGAAGATCCTTGCCGCCTTGCTGGCCTTAAGCCGGCGTGAAGGCGAGAGCTACGAGGATTTCGTCGTCCGCGTGGGGGATGACCCGCTGGCCCGTACCGTGAAAATGGCGGACCTTGCCGACAACAGTGACCTTACGCGCATTGCCAGCCCAGGCCCGGCCGACCTGGCGCGCCTGGCCCGTTACCGCCAGGCCAGCGCCTACCTGCAGGCGCTGGCCTAGGCTTTAGCCACAGGCCTTGAGGTCTACCGGCCCGACAAAGTCATTGCCGCGCCCCATCACGCATGCCACCTGCTGGTTGCGCTGCCGCTCCCAGGCCTGTGGCGGGTAGGTCTTGTTCCAGGCATTGAACAGCTGCTGGTCCTGTTTGGACAGGCGCAGGTTGTACTGTTTGCTCATGTAGAAGTATGTGCGCGCGATCATGCCGCGAATCGACGGGCGCGGCATGACTTTCTTGGCCATGAAGTCGACCTGCGTCAGGCAGCTGCCATATTGGCCCTGCTGCACCGGCAGCCAGCCGAAGCTGAAGTTGCTGCGGTCGCCGTTGACCTCGCCGATGCTGGGCACCAGGTTGTGCAGGTCGGCTTCGGCGCGCTTGTACACGGCATCATGGCGCGAGCACTGCTTGCGACCACCCTCCTGCCAGCACTGGCGCTGATGGCCTATCTGCCACGCCGGCACGATGTGTTCCCACTCGATGCGCGCAGCACGCTGGGCATTCTTGCGTGGCGCATAACCGCAGGAAGCCAGGTCGACCTTGTTGCCCTTGTACTTGCAGCCGCAATAGAACTCTGTCGATTGCGGTGCGTAGAGCTTCCAGGCGACCTTCTTGGCCTCCTGGAAGGTGCGCGGCGCATCGGCGTGGGCGAGGGGGGTAAGTAGCAGCAGGCAGGCACTTGCGAAAAGCGAAACTCTCATGCGCGGTCAGTCTTCCTTCGGCACCGTCCAGAAAATCTGCACGCCGCCATCGTCGCGGTGGGCGATCGTAACGTTATCGTTTTCGGCGATTTCCTCGAGCAGGGTTTCCCAATCGTCGGGGGACTCCTGTTCCAGGCGGAAGATCAGGGCGGCGCGGCTGCGCTGAGCGGTGGGGCCGTTGATGATTTTCTGGATGCGCATACCCAGTTGTTCATAACTGCTCGGCGTTGCGGAGGCGGTACTGGCCACGGGGCTTTTCCTTGTTTTGCTGTATGCGCATACAGTATTTCACTGTAAGGCATTTCGCAACTGGGTGTGAGGTGAAAAGCTCGCACAAGTAAGTATGCTCACAAGAAAGGCCGGCGCACCCAGCGCACCGGCCTTTTCAGGCTGCGATCAGTACTCCCAGAAAATCCGCTGCAGCTCTTTGCTGTCCTGGGTCTTGGTCATTGCCACCATCGCCAGGATGCGCGCCTTCTGCGGGTTCAAGTCATGGGCCACGACCCAGTCGTTCTTGTCATCAGGCTGTTCGGCGTTACGCAGCACAAAGCCGCCCTGGTTGACATGCGAAGAGCGAATGATCTGCACGCCGTTCTTGCGCAGCTCCTGCAGCGCAGGCACTACCCGCGACGACACCGAGCCATTGCCGGTGCCGGCATGGATGATCGCTTTGGCGCCGCTTTGTGCCAGTGCCTTGTAGGCGGTGTCGGTCACGTTGCCGTAGCCATAGGCGATGTCCACCTGGGGCAGGCTGCTGATCTGCTTGATGTCGAACTCCGACTGGGTGGTGTGGCGCTTGGCCGGCAGGCGGAACCAGTACGATTTACCTTCCACCACCATGCCCATCGGGCCCCAGGCGCTCTTGAACGCTTCGGTTTTGATGTTGACCGACTTGCTAACGTCACGGCCGGACTGGATCTCATCGTTCATGGTCACCAGTACGCCCTTGCCGCGCGACTGCTTGTCGCCGGCCACAGCTACGGCGTTGTACAGGTTGAGCATGCCGTCGGCGGACATTGCGGTGCCTGGGCGCATGGACCCCACTACCACGATCGGCTTGTCGGTCTTTTCTACCAGGTTCAGGAAGTAGGCGGTCTCTTCCAGGGTGTCGGTGCCGTGGGTGATGACGATGCCGTCGACGTCGTTGCTGTCGGCCAGCTCGGCGACGCGCTTGCCCAGCTTGAGCAGGTCATCGTTGGTGATGCTTTCGGAGGCGATCTGCATCACCTGCTCACCGCGCACGTTAGCAATGTCGGCCAGTTCCGGCACGCCGGCAATCAGCTTGTCGATGCCGAGTTTAGCGGCCTGGTAGGTGGCGCTGTTGGCAGCGCTGGCGCCGGCGCCGGCAATGGTGCCACCGGTGGCGAGGATGACCACGTTGGCCAGCTTCTGCTGGGTTTCGACCTCTTTCGCCGAAGCAGTGGTTGGCAGGATCAGCAGCAGCGCCAGGGCGCTGGGGGCGAAAGTCTTCAGTGCAGCATTCATAATTATTCTTCTCTCTTCCTAATGAGATTTTGCTGTGTCGCGCAGAGGGCAAGGCAGGTTTCGTACCATCCGCCGCACCAACCCCTGATTCCACGCCGACACCAATGCCTGTAGGAGCGGGCTTGCCCGCGATTGGGCTGCATAGCGGCCCCATCCGTTCGCTCCACCGAACAAGCATAGGAAAAACCGTTCGGTTTTTCGGATAAATCTCGGATAATCTGCGCCAAGAGCGACTAGCACCCTGCAGCGAAACGGATTTGACAAAACCACGTCCTGTTTCCATAGTTAGCCAACGCAAACGTTTGCGATCCGATAAAAACCACAAGATTCGGAGTCATCTCCCATGAAACTGCCGTTCCCCGGTCGTCTGCTGGCGCTCGCCGTCATTTCTTCGCTGTCACTCGCCCTGCCGTTGTCTGCTGCCCATGCAGAAGAAAAACCCAAGGTCGCCCTGGTCATGAAGTCGCTGGCCAACGAATTTTTCCGCACCATGGAAGACGGCGCCAAGGCCTACCAGAAAGACCACGCCAACGATTTCGACCTGGTTGCCAACGGCATCAAGGACGAGACCGACACCGGCAACCAGATCCGCATCGTTGAACAGATGATCGCCACGGGTGCCAAGGCCCTGATCATCGCCCCGGCCGATTCCAAAGCGCTGGTGCCCGTCATCAAGAAGGCCATGGACGCGGGGATCACGGTGGTCAACATCGACAACCGCCTCGACCCCGACGTGCTCAAGAGCAAAAACATCAGCGTACCCTTCGTAGGCCCCGACAACCGCAAGGGCGCGCGCCTGGTGGGTGATTACCTGGCCAATCAGAAGCTCAAGGCCGGTGACCAGGTCGGCATCATCGAAGGTGTGCCGACCACCACCAACGCCCAACAGCGTACTGCAGGGTTCAAGGACGCCATGGAAGCGGCGCAGATGAAGATCGTTTCGGTGCAGTCCGGCAACTGGGAAATCGACAAAGGCAACGCCGTCGCCGCCTCGATGCTCAACGAATACCCCGACCTCAAGGCCCTGCTGGCCGGCAACGACAGCATGGCCCTGGGCGCTGTGTCGGCCGTGCGCGCCGCTGGCAAGACCGGCCAGGTGCAAGTGGTGGGCTACGACAACATCAATGCCATCAAACCGATGCTCAAGGATGGCCGCGTGCTCGCCACCCTCGACCAGGCTGCCAGCAAGCAGGCGGTGTATGGCATCCAGGCGGCGCTGAAGATGCTCAAGGGCGAGAAGCCGGACGTGGACGCCGACAACGTCATCCAGACCCCGGTCGAACTCATCACCAAGCCTTGACGGCCAGGAGACATGGCCATGCCTGTAACGGCCAATGAAGTACTGCTCGCCGCCAGCGGCCTGGGTAAAAGCTACGCGCAACCGGTGCTGGGCGATGTCAGCCTGGCCTTGCGCTCCGGTGAAGTACTGGCCCTGACCGGCGAGAACGGCGCGGGCAAGAGCACGCTTTCCAAGTTGATCAGCGGCCTGGAAACGCCCACCACCGGGTACATGAGCTTCCGCGGCCAAGCCTATGCGCCTGGCAGCCGCAGCGAGGCCGAGCGCCTGGGTGTGCGTATGGTCATGCAGGAGCTCAACCTGCTGCCGACTCTGACCGTCGCCGAAAACCTGTTTCTCGACAACCTGCCCAGCCGCTTTGGCTGGGTCAACCAGAAGCGCCTGCGCCAGCTGGCCACTGCCGCCATGGCCCAGGTTGGCCTTGATGCTATCGACCCGGACACCCCGGTTGGCGAGCTGGGCATCGGCCACCAGCAGATGGTCGAGATCGCCCGCAACCTGATCGGTGACTGCCATGTACTGATTTTCGACGAACCCACGGCCATGCTCACCGCCCGCGAGGTGGAGCTGCTGTTCACCCAGATCGAACGCCTGCGCCAGCGCGGCGTGGCCATCGTCTACATTTCCCATCGCCTCGAAGAGCTGCAGCGCGTTGCCCAGCGCATCGTGGTGCTGCGCGACGGCAAGCTGGTGTGCGACGAGCCGATCCAGCGTTACAGCAGCAACGAGCTGGTCAACCTGATGGTCGGCCGCGAACTGGGCGAGCACATCGACCTGGGCCGCCGGCAGATCGGCGCGCCGTTGCTCAAGGTCGACCGGTTGTGCCGCGGCGACAAAGTGCGCGACGTGTCGCTGCAGGTCAGGGCAGGGGAGATCTTCGGCATCTCCGGGTTGATCGGCGCCGGGCGCACCGAGCTGCTGCGCCTGATTTTCGGTGCGGACCGCGCCGACAGCGGCAGCATCGAGATCGGCCAGCCGCTGGTAAAGGTGGCCATCGATTCGCCCAAGGCGGCGGTCAAGGCCGGTATTGCCCTGATCACCGAGGACCGCAAGGGCGAAGGCCTGCTGCTGTCGCAGTCGATCAGTGCCAACATCGCCCTGGGCAACCTCGCTGCGCTGTCCCGCGCCGGGGTGGTCGATGGCGAAGCGGAAAGGGGCCTGGCCGAACGCCAGATCAACGCCATGCGTATCCGCAGTGCCAATGCCGCGCAAACGGTCGGCGAGCTGTCCGGCGGCAACCAGCAAAAGGTGGTGATCGGCCGCTGGCTGGAGCGCGACTGCCAGGTGCTGCTGTTCGATGAGCCAACCCGCGGCATCGACGTCGGCGCCAAGTTCGACATCTATGGCCTGCTGGCCGAACTTGCGCGCCAGGGCAAGGCCCTGGTGGTGGTGTCCAGCGACCTGCGCGAGCTGATGCTGATCTGCGACCGCATTGCCGTGCTTTCCGCCGGCCGCCTGATCGACACCTTCGAGCGTGACCACTGGAGCCAGGACCAGCTCCTCGCCGCCGCGTTCGCCGGTTACCAGAAACGTGATGCCTTGCTGCACGACGCAGCCCCCAGGATGGATGCATGAAAACCACACCTCTCGACACCCCGGCCGCCACGCCTGCGCGCCGCAGCGGCACCTACTTCGGCATCGGTACCTACCTGGGCCTGGCGGGCGCCTTGCTGGCCATGATCGTGCTGTTCTCGCTGCTCAGCAGCCACTTCTGGTCGTACGCGACTTTCAGCACCATCGCCAACCAGATCCCCGACCTGATGGTGCTGGCGGTGGGCATGACCTTCGTGCTGATCATAGGCGGCATCGACCTGTCGGTCGGCTCGGTGCTGGCGCTGGCCGCCTCCACGGTCAGCGTTGCGATCCTTGGCTGGGGCTGGGGCGTGCTGCCCGCTGCCTTGCTTGGCATGGCCATCGCCGCATTGGCTGGCAGCATCACCGGCGCGGTCACCGTGGCCTGGCGCATCCCGTCGTTCATCGTTTCGCTCGGTGTGCTGGAGATGGCCCGGGGCCTGGCGTACCAGTTCACCGACTCGCGCACCGCCTACATCGGTGATGCCTACGCCTGGTTTTCCAACCCGATCGCCTTCGGCATTTCGCCGGCGTTCATCATCGCCTTGCTGGTCATTATCCTCGCCCAGCTGGTGCTGACCCGCACCGTGTTCGGTCGCTACCTGATCGGCATCGGCACCAACGAAGAAGCCGTGCGCCTGGCCGGCATCGACCCACGCCCTTACAAGGTGCTGGTGTTCGCCCTGATGGGCCTGCTGGCAGGCCTGGCCGCGCTGTTCCAGATCTCGCGCCTTGAAGCGGCTGACCCGAATGCCGGCTCTGGCATGGAGCTGCAGGTGATCGCCGCCGTGGTCATCGGCGGCACCAGCCTGATGGGCGGGCGCGGGTCGGTGATCAGCACCTTTTTCGGCGTATTGATCATTTCGGTGCTGGCCGCAGGCCTTGCGCAGATCGGCGCATCGGAACCCACAAAACGCATTATCACCGGGGCGGTCATCGTCATCGCCGTGGTGCTCGACACCTACCGTAGCCGGCGTGCAGGCCGGCGGAACTGATAAAAACATGGCAACCATCAAAGATGTCGCGGCACTCGCGGGTATTTCCTACACCACGGTGTCCCATGTACTGAACAAGACCCGCCCGGTCAGCGAACAGGTGCGGCTAAAAGTCGAAGCGGCCATCGTCGAGCTCGATTATGTACCCAGCGCCGTGGCGCGCTCGCTCAAGGCGCGCACCACGGCCACCATCGGTTTGCTGGTGCCAAACAGCGTCAACCCGTACTTCGCCGAGCTTGCGCGGGGTATCGAGGATGCTTGTGAGCGCAACGGCTACTGCGTGATCTTGTGCAATTCCGACGACAACCCGCAGAAGCAGCGCAGCTACCTGCGCGTGCTGCTGGAAAAGCGTATCGACGGCCTGGTGGTTGCCTCGGTGGGCGAAGACAGCGACTTGCTGCAAAGCCTGGCCGGCGTGCGCACGCCGATGGTCATCGTCGACCGTGAGCTGGAGGGCGTCGACGCCGACCTGGTGCGCATCGATCACGAGCACGGCGCGTACCTGGCCACCCAACACCTGCTGCAGCTTGGCCATCGCGACATCGCCTATATCGGCGGCCCCGCCGAAACCGGCGTGAGCCAGCTGCGCCTGGCCGGCTTCCACCGCGCCATGGCAGAAGCGCAGGTGGCTGTGAAGGGCGATCACGTTCTGCATTGCGACTTCACCAGCCCTGGCGGCCATATGGCGGCTGCGCAGCTGCTCGACGGCAAGCGGCCCACGGCGATCTTCGCCGGCAACGACATGATTGGCTTCGGCGTGTTGCGTGCCGCCGCCGAGCGCAACATCAGCGTGCCCGGCGAGCTTTCGGTGATCGGTTTTGACGATATTGAGCTGAGCCGCTACGTATACCCGCCGCTGACCACCGTGGGCCAGTCGATCCGCGAGCTTGGCGAAAGCGCTGCGGCGCTGCTGCTGTCGCGCATCAGCACGCCCCGGCGCGATGCCGCCGAGCAGCGCATCGTTGCCCCGCGCATCGTGCTGCGCGAATCCACCGGGCCACGCCCGGACCTCTTCAACGATTACCGCTAAGGAATGTTCATGAGTGCCAAGGTAGTAGTGGTTGGTAGCCTTAACATGGACCTGGTGGCCCGCGCCGAGCGGCTGCCCCGTGCGGGAGAAACACTGGCCGGCGAAAGCTTTTTCACCGTGCCCGGCGGTAAGGGCGCCAACCAGGCCGTGGCCGTGGCGCGCTTGGGCGCTGATGTGGCGATGGTGGGTAACGTGGGTGATGACGCCTACGGCGAGCAGCTGCGCAAGGCCTTGGAAGTGGAAGGCATCGATTGCCAGGCGGTGGGCGTATGCTCAGGTGTTTCCAGTGGCGTGGCGCTGATTACCGTGGATGCCGCCAGCCAGAACTGCATCGTCATCATTCCGGGCGGAAACGGCCAGCTCGCGCCGGCTTGCGTGCAGCGTTTCGACGCATTGCTGCAGGCGGCAGAGGTGATTATCTGCCAGTTGGAAGTGCCAGCCGAAACAGTGGCGTGGGCCCTCGCCCGGGGGCGTGAACTGGGCAAGACAGTCATTCTCAACCCGGCGCCGGCCACCGGCCCGCTGCCGGCGCAATGGTTCGCTCACATCGACTACCTCATCCCCAACGAGAGCGAAGCCGAAGCACTGACGGGCGAGCCGGTCAACGACCTGCCTAGCGCCGGCCGTGCCGCTGAGCGCCTGCTGCAGCTGGGTGCCGGCAAGGTGATCGTCACGCTGGGTGCCCAGGGCGCGCTGTTCGTCAGCCGCGACGGCCGCCGGCATTTCCCGGCGCCACAGGTAAAGGCGCTGGACACAACGGCGGCGGGCGACACCTTCGTCGGCGGCTTCGCGGCGGCGCTGGTGCGGGGCTTGGAAGAGGGCGAAGCGATCACCTTTGGCCAGCGCGCCGCTGCGCTGTCCGTCACCCGCGCTGGTGCCCAGCCATCGATCCCGACCCTGGCGGAGCTGACCCCATGAAAAAGACCGCGCTGTTGAATATCGCGTTGTCGCGGACCATCGCCGGTTTGGGCCACGGCGACATTCTGGTCATCGGCGATGCCGGGCTGCCGGTACCGCCAGGTGTGGAGCTGATCGACCTGGCGTTGACCCCGGGCATCCCCGATTTCGCCAGCGTGCTGCGCGCCGTGCTCAGCGAAATGCAGGTGGAGCGGCATGTGCTGGCCGAAGAGATGCAGAAGGTGGTGCCGCCCGCGCTGGTGGAGATCGAGCGGCTGCGCGGCAAGCTGGGCAAGCGTGAATGGCTGAGCCACGAAGCGTTCAAAGTACTGTCACGCAGCGCCCGTGCAGTGGTGCGTACCGGCGAGTGCCAGCCCTACAGCAATATTGCCCTGATTTCCGGGGTGACTTTCTAGAGTCGAGGGCTGCCGCCCTCGACCGCCGGCAAGCCAGCCAGGCCTGTACCGAACCTGTAGGAGCCGGCTTGCCGGCGATGGGCCGCAATGCGGCCCCAATGGATCCACCACCAAGGCAACAGGAGTGCCCCATGCTCAAACCCCTGCTACAAGGACTCACCCTCATGGCCGCAGCCGCCACCACCACGCTTCAGGCCGCCCCGCGTGAGCTGATCATCGACACCGACCCTGGCGCCGACGATGTGGTCGCCTTGTTCCTGGCCATGGCCTCGCCCGACGAACTCAACATCCGCGCCATCACCACCGTCGCCGGCAACGTGCGCCTGGACAAGACCTCGCGCAACGCCCGCCTGGCCCGCGAATGGGCCGGCCGCGAAGACATCCCGGTATACGCCGGGGCAGGGCGCCCGCTGGTGCGCGCGCCCATCTACGCAGCCGAAGTACACGGTGAGGAAGGCCTGACTGGCGTCCCTGTGCATGAGCCGAAACAGCCCCTGGCCCAAGGCAATGCCGTGCAATACCTGGTCGACACCCTGGGCGCCGCCAAACCGAACAGCGTCACCATCGCCATGCTCGGCCCACAGACCAACCTGGCCCTGGCCCTCATCCAGCGCCCGGAAATCGCCAAAAGCATCAAGGAAGTCGTGGTGATGGGTGGTGCGCACTTCAACGGTGGCAACATCACCCCGGCAGCGGAATTCAACCTCTACGCCGACCCGCATGCCGCCGAAGTCGTGCTGGCCAGCGGCGTGCCGCTGACCTACCTGCCGCTGGACGTCACCCACAAGCTGTTGACCAGCGACGCCCGCCTCAAGCAGCTAGCAGCCGTGAACAACCAGGCCAGCAAGCGTGTGGTGGATATCCTGAATGCGTACATCAAGCACGACATGGCGCTGTACGGCCTGCCCGGTGGCCCGGTGCATGACGCCAGCGTCGTCGCTTACCTGCTCAAGCCCGAGCTGTTCACTGGCAGGCGTATCCACATGAGCGTCGACAGCCGCGAAGGCCCGACCTTCGGTCAGACCGTCGCCGACTGGTACGGCGTGCTCAAGCAGCCGGCCAATGTAACGTGGGTAGGCGAGGGGGACGCCCAGGGCTTTTTCGACCTGCTCAGCGCGCGCCTGGCTCGACTGCAATAGCGGGGTGCGGCGCGTAGCGCTCGAACACCTGGTCGATGAAACTGCGCGCCGCCTCGCTGCCACGGTCGCGCACCAGCAGGTCCATGGCGATCAAAAGCAGTTCTTCTGGCGTGCTGGGGCTGTAGGCGCTCTGGCCCTCGTCCCATTTGACCTTGATATCGGCGTCGATGTGGTGGTTCATGAAAGGCTCTCGTGTGCGGCCCGGGGCGGAGGGGCGAACACCTGACCCTGGTGTTCGAAGCAGGCATTATGCCTTCACTTCTTAAAGTAAATCATGACTTTGCGTCAATGGGTGTGCGACTTAAGCATAAAAAACCCTGCGAAGCTAACCAGGCATCAGGGCCGATTCGCAAAATCCAGTCACGATTGGCTTACGCCTGTTTCGGCCAGTTCAGGCAGACTTGAGCGGTTTTGCAACGAATTCATGCGGGAAGTGTCCGATCAAGGCAGTTCCCAGATCGATTTTAGGAGGATTCATGTTCCGTACCCGTGCTTCCCTGGCAACCTTGCTGGTCGCTGCTGTGCTGGCTGGTTGCAGCACTGGTGGCAAATCTGATGGTGGCAGCGCCGCGGCGGCGCCCGCTGGCAATGACGGCCGCTGCGAGGCCAGTGGCGCCGATTTTGCCATCGGTAAGCAGGGCAGTGCCGAGCTGCTCGAGCAGGCGCGCAAGGCCAGTGGCTCGCAGATGGCGCGTATCCTCAAGCCACGCGACGTGGTAACCCTGGAATACCGCTCGGAGCGTTTGAACCTGAACGTGAATGAGCAGGGTGTAGTGACGCGCGTGAACTGCGGTTGATTGCTAACCTGCGTCCATAAAAAAACCCGCCACCAGGGCGGGTTTTTTCACAGCTTCCGAATTACTCCGGACGAACCTGTGCAGCCTGCATGCCCTTCTGGCCGCGCTCGGCGACGAAGGAAACTTGCTGACCTTCTTTCAGGCTCTTGAAGCCGTCAGATTCGATGGCCTTGAAGTGAACGAACAGGTCGTCGCCGCCGCCTTGTGGGGTGATGAAGCCGAAGCCTTTCTCATCATTGAACCATTTGACGGTGCCGGTTTGGCGATTGGACATGGGATGAATCTCCAGAAACTTGATATTTTTCGAAGTGCCACAGACGCCTGAGCTGCCTGGCACAGGTGACATCATAGTCTAATTCTGCGGATCTAGCGCCTTTTACATTCGATAGATGATGATCTAGCGCAAATAAAGGCGCACAACCCCCGGTTTCAGGGCCTCAGCTGTTTGGTTTGCAGCTTTGCTGCACCACGGTCTGGGCCTTTTGCATCAGTTTGGCGTCAACGCCGTCCTTGCTGTCGAGGTCTTCGATCTCCTTATCGGTAAAATTCTTTTTGATGGCCTGTGCACCGCAGCTGCAGTGTTTTTGCGCGGTCGCGGCGTCGACGCCTTGAGCGCCCGCCACTTGCTGGCATTGAGCCATGTAGGCACCCTCCTTGCCGGCAGGGAAGTTGCCAGCGGTCGCAGCCACAGGCAGCAGCAGGGCGCCAGCGGCCGCCAGGGCCAGAAGAGACTGAACTCGCATAACCGGTTACTCCTTGGGTCAAGGTCTCAACAAGAGTAGGTTGCTTCCCAAAGTCTGATCGGAATTTTTCCGCGTAAGTTCACCGCCAGCATGTAATTTCCAAATATTTCTGCGCCCGGGTGCAACCCGCGTGCTAGCATGCCCGGCTTGCACCTGCACTGTTGCAGCGTGCAGCTATCTTTTTACTTTCCAGTCACTCAGGTCCCCCTGGCAAGCCGAAAGGCTTCTGCCACTGTGAGGCAGGCTTCTCTATAAAGAAGGCAGGTCGGATCTTGTACTGGCTCATCCCAACCCACGTGACCTTTGGTAGGGGTCACCACTAGGAGAGGAGGCGCCATGCCCATTATTACTCTTCCCGATGGCAGTCAACGCGCGTTTGATCACGCGGTATCCGTAGCCGATGTTGCCGCTTCGATCGGCGCCGGCCTGGCCAAGGCCACCCTGGCCGGCAAGGTCGATGGCAAACTGGTCGATGCCTGCGACCTGATCACCCACGACGCCAAGCTGCAGATCATCACCCCTAAAGATGAAGAGGGACTGGAGATCATCCGTCACTCGTGCGCCCACCTGATCGGCCATGCGGTGAAGCAGCTGTACCCGACCGCCAAGATGGTGATCGGCCCGGTGATCGACGAAGGCTTCTATTACGACATCGCCTACGAGCGTCCCTTCACGCCTGACGACCTGGCGGCCATCGAAAAGCGCATGCAGCAGCTGATCGAGAAGGACTACGACGTCGTCAAGAAGATGACCCCGCGCGCCGAAGTCATCGACGTGTTCCAGAGCCGTGGCGAAGACTACAAGCTGCGCCTGGTCGAGGACATGCCCGACGAGCAGGCCATGGGCCTGTACTACCACGAAGAATACGTCGACATGTGCCGCGGTCCGCACGTGCCGAACACGCGTTTCCTGAAGGCATTCAAGCTGACCAAGCTGTCCGGCGCCTACTGGCGCGGCGATGCCAAAAACGAGCAGCTACAGCGTGTGTACGGCACCGCCTGGGCTGACAAGAAGCAGCTGGCCGCTTACATCCAGCGCATCGAAGAAGCCGAAAAGCGCGACCACCGCAAGATCGGCAAGCAGCTCGACCTGTTCCACCTGCAGGAAGAAGCCCCGGGCATGGTGTTCTGGCATGCCAACGGCTGGACCGTGTACCAGGTGCTCGAGCAGTACATGCGTCAGGTGCAGCGCGAAAACGGCTACTCGGAAATCAAGACCCCGCAGGTCGTCGACCGTATTCTGTGGGAACGTTCCGGCCACTGGTCCAACTACGCCGAGAACATGTTCACCACCTCGTCGGAAAGCCGCGATTTTGCGGTAAAACCGATGAACTGCCCGTGCCACGTGCAGGTGTTCAACCAGGGCCTGAAGTCGTACCGCGACCTGCCGCTGCGCCTGGCCGAATTCGGTGCCTGCCACCGTAACGAGCCATCCGGCGCCCTGCACGGCATCATGCGTGTACGTGGCTTCGTGCAGGACGACGCGCACATCTTCTGCACCGAAGATCAGGTGAAGAAAGAAGCCGCCGACTTCATCAAGCTGACCCTGGACGTGTACAAGGACTTCGGTTTCACCGACGTCGCCATGAAGCTGTCGACCCGCCCGGCCAAGCGCGTGGGTTCCGAAGAGCTGTGGGACCGTGCCGAAGGTGCACTGGCCGACGCCCTGAACGAATCCGGCCTGGAGTGGGAGTACCAGCCAGGCGAGGGCGCGTTCTACGGCCCGAAGATCGAGTTCACCCTGCGCGACTGCCTCGGCCGTAACTGGCAGTGCGGTACCCTGCAGTACGACCCGAACCTGCCAGAGCGCCTGGACGCCAGCTACATTGCCGAAGACAACGCGCGCAAGCGCCCGGTAATGCTGCACCGCGCCATCCTCGGCTCGTTCGAACGCTTCATCGGCATGCTCATCGAACACTACGCGGGCGTGTTCCCGGCGTGGCTGGCACCGACCCAGGCGGTGATCATGAATATCACCGACAAACAGGCCGATTTCGCCCTCGAGGTTGAGAAATCTCTGAACGGTAGCGGTTTCCGTGCCAAGTCGGACTTGAGAAATGAGAAGATCGGCTTTAAAATCCGCGAGCATACTTTGCTCAAGGTCCCGTATCTTTTGGTTATAGGGGACCGCGAAGTCGAAACGCAAACCGTCGCTGTGCGTACTCGCGAAGGCGCAGACCTGGGCTCCATGCCCGTCGCCCAATTCGCTGAGCTTCTGACACAAGCGGTTTCCCGGCGTGGTCGCCAAGAATCGGAGTAATGACTATTAAGCGTGAAATGAGAAACGATAAGCGTGCTGTACCGAAGGCCCCGATCAACGAGAATATCTCGGCCCGCGAGGTTCGGTTAATTGGCGCAGACGGCGAGCAGGTTGGCATCGTCTCGATTGATGAAGCGCTGCGTATCGCTGATGAAGCGAAGCTGGATCTGGTAGAAATCTCTGCAGACGCGGTACCACCGGTCTGCAAGGTCATGGACTACGGCAAGCACCTCTTCGAAAAGAAGAAGCAGGCTAACGAAGCCAAGAAAAACCAGAAGCAGATCCAGATCAAAGAAATCAAGTTTCGTCCAGGGACGGAGGATGGGGATTACCAGGTAAAACTACGCAACCTGGTACGTTTCCTTACCGATGGGGACAAGGCCAAGATCTCTCTGAGATTCCGTGGTCGTGAGATGGCCCACCAGGAGCTGGGCATGGAGCTGTTGAAGCGGGTCGAAGCTGACCTCGCCGAATACGGCACCGTTGAGCAGCATCCTAAGATGGAAGGACGCCAGCTTATGATGGTCATCGCCCCCAAGAAAAAGAAGTAATCTCCCGGGCACGGCAGGCCTGATGATTATGTGTAATTTTATCGAATGCGGAGTTCCAACATGCCAAAAATGAAAACCAAGAGCGGTGCTGCGAAGCGTTTCCTGAAAACGGCAACCGGCTTCAAGCACAAGCACGCTTTCAAGAGCCACATCCTGACCAAAATGTCGACCAAGCGTAAGCGTCAACTGCGTGGTAGCAGCCTGCTGCACCCGTCCGACGTCGCAAAAGTCGCGCGCATGCTGCGCGTTCGTTAATTCTGGTCAAAGATAGAGGAAGTTACTCATGGCTCGTGTAAAGCGCGGCGTTATCGCTCGTAAGCGTCACAAAAAAATTCTGAAACTGGCTAAAGGTTACTACGGTGCACGCTCGCGCGTATTCCGCGTAGCCAAGCAGGCAGTCATCAAGGCAGGCCAATACGCCTACCGCGACCGTCGCCAGAAGAAGCGTCAGTTCCGCGCACTGTGGATCGCTCGTATCAACGCCGGTGCCCGCACCAACGGTCTGTCTTACAGCCGTCTGATTGCTGGCCTGAAAAAGGCGTCGATCGAAATCGACCGTAAGGTTCTGGCTGACCTGGCAGTGAACGAAAAAGCGGCGTTTGCTGCAATTGTCGAGAAAGCTAAAGCCGTTCTGGCTTAAGTACCCACGACAATCATCCGGCAGCGCGTTGTGCTGCCGGGTGTAAAACGTCATCGATAGGGGAAGAGCCTTCAAAGCTCTTCCCCTATTTTCGTATCTGGAGTCTGTACATGGAAAACCTGGACGCGCTGGTCTCCCAAGCCCTTGAGGCAGTGGAGCGCGCTGAAGACATCAATGCCCTGGAACAGATCCGGGTTCAGTATCTCGGCAAGAAAGGCGAACTGACCCAGGTGATGAAGACCCTGGGCAACCTGCCAGCCGAAGAGCGGCCGAAAGTCGGCGCGCTGATCAACGACGCCAAAGAGCGCGTCACCGAAGTGCTCAACGCACGCAAGGCAGGCTTTGAAGAGGCCGAGCTCAGCGCTCGCCTGGCCGCCGAATGCATTGATGTGACCTTGCCAGGCCGTGGCCAGACCACCGGTGGCCTGCACCCGATCACCCGTACTCTCGAGCGCATCGAGCAGTTCTTCACCCACATCGGCTACGGCATCGCCGAAGGCCCAGAGGTCGAAGACGACTACCACAACTTCGAAGCGCTCAACATCCCAGGCCACCACCCGGCCCGGGCGATGCACGACACCTTCTACTTCAATGCCAACATGCTGCTGCGCACCCACACCTCGCCGGTGCAGGTGCGGACCATGGAGTCCACCCAGCCGCCCATCCGCATTGTCTGCCCAGGCCGTGTATACCGCTGCGACTCGGATATCACCCACTCGCCGATGTTCCACCAGGTCGAAGGCCTGTTGATCGACCGTGATATCAACTTTGCCGACCTCAAGGGCACCATCGAAGAATTCCTGCGCGTATTCTTCGAAAAAGAACTGGAAGTGCGCTTCCGCCCATCGTTCTTCCCCTTCACCGAGCCGTCCGCCGAAGTCGATATCCAGTGCGTGATGTGTTCCGGCAAAGGCTGCCGCGTGTGCAAGCAGACCGGCTGGCTGGAAGTGCTGGGCTGCGGCATGGTGCACCCGGACGTGCTGCGCATGTCTGGCATCGACCCGGAAGAGTTCCAGGGCTTCGCCTTCGGCATGGGCGCCGAGCGCCTGGCCATGCTGCGCTATGGCGTCAACGATTTGCGTCTGTTCTTCGACAACGACCTGCGGTTCTTAGCCCAATTCCGCTAGGCCCAATCGACGCAACTTCTAGGAGAACAGCATGAAATTCAGTGAACAGTGGCTGCGCGGTTGGGTAAACCCGCAAGTCTCCCGTGACGAACTGGTTGCCCGCCTGTCCATGGCCGGCCTCGAAGTCGACAGCGTAACCCCCGCTGCCGGCCAGTTCAGCGGCATCGTCGTTGGCGAAATCCTCGCCACCGAACAACACCCGGACGCCGACAAGCTGCGCGTCTGCCAGGTGAGCAGCGGCCAGGAAACCTTCCAGGTGGTGTGCGGCGCCCCCAATGCGCGCCCGGGCATCAAAATCCCGTTCGCCATGATCGGCGCCGAACTGCCTGGCGACTTCAAGATCAAGAAAGCCAAACTGCGCGGCGTCGAGTCTTTCGGCATGCTGTGCTCCGCGGCTGAGCTGCAGATCAGCGAAGAAAACGACGGCCTGCTGGAGCTGGCCGCCGACGCCCCGGTTGGCGAAGACATTCGCAAATACCTGAGCCTGGACGACGCCAGCATCGAGATCGGCCTGACCCCGAACCGCGGTGACTGCCTGTCTCTGGCTGGCCTGGCCCGCGATGTCAGCGCCCTGTATAACGTCCCGGTCACCCGCCCGGTTGTCCCGGCCGTAGCGCCTGCCCATGACGAAGTGCGCCCGGTCGAAGTTTCTGCCCCGGCCGTGTGCCCACGTTACCTGGGCCGCGTCATCCGCAACGTCGACCTCAGCAAGCCGACCCCGCTGTGGATGGTCGAGCGCCTGCGCCGCAGCGACGTGCGCAGCATCGACGCCGCCGTCGACATCACCAACTACGTGATGCTCGAACTCGGCCAGCCGATGCACGCCTTCGACCTCGCCGAAATTAACGGCGGTATCCGTGTGCGCATGGCTGAAGAGGGCGAGAAACTCGTCCTGCTCGACGGCCAGGAAGTGGCCCTGCGTGCCGACACCCTGGTGATCGCCGACCACACCCGCGCCCTGGCCATTGCTGGCGTGATGGGTGGCGAGCACAGTGGCGTCAACACCGAAAAAACCCGCGACCTGTTCCTCGAAAGCGCCTTCTTCGAGCCGATCGCCGTTGCCGGCAAGGCCCGCTCCTACGGCCTGCACACCGATGCCTCGCACCGCTACGAGCGCGGCGTCGACTCGCAGCTGGCCCGCGAAGCCATGGAGCGCGCCACCGCGCTGGTCCTCGAAATCGTCGGCGGCGAAGCCGGCCCTATCGTCGACGCCGTTAGCCAGCAGCACCTGCCGCAAGTCGCCCCGGTGACCTTGCGCGCCGAACGCATCACCCAGATGCTCGGCATGGAGCTGGACGCCGCCCAGGTCGAGCAGATGCTCAACGCCCTGGAGCTGACCACCACGGCAAACGGGGCAGGGCAGTGGACCGTCAAGGTTCCAAGCCACCGCTTCGACATCAGCCTGGAAGTCGACCTGATCGAAGAGCTGGCCCGCCTGTACGGCTACAACAGCCTGCCGGTCCGCTACCCGCAGGCGCGCCTGGCCCCTACGGCCAAGCCAGAAACCCGCGGCGAGCTGCCCAACCTGCGCCGCCTGCTGGTCGCGCGCGGCTACCAGGAAGCCATCACCTACAGTTTCATCGACCCGAAGCTGTTTGAACTGTTCAGCCCAGGCGTAGAGCCGCTGCTGCTGGCCAACCCGATCTCCAGCGACATGGCCGCCATGCGCGCCTCCCTGTGGCCGGGCCTGGTCAAAGCCATGCAGCACAACCTCAACCGCCAGCAAGACCGCGTGCGCTTGTTTGAAAGCGGCCTGCGCTTCGTCGGCCAGCTCGGCGACCTGAAGCAGCAGCCAATGATCGCCGGCGTTGTCACCGGTAGCCGACTGCCAGAAGGCTGGGCGAACGGTCGCGACAGCATCGACTTCTTCGATGTGAAAGCAGACGTTGAAGCCCTGCTGGGCTACTCCGGCGCCCTGGGCGACTTCACCTTCACCGCCGGCAAACACCCAGCCCTGCACCCCGGCCAGACCGCTGTAATCCAGCGCGACGGCAAGGATGTCGGTTACCTCGGTGCCCTTCACCCAGAGGTCGCCAAGGCCCTGGACCTGGACCGCCCGGTGTTCGTCTTCGAGCTGGTGCTCGCTGAGGTGGTCGAAGGCCGCCTGCCGAAATTCAGCGAACTTTCCAAGTTCCCGGAAACCCGTCGTGACCTGGCGTTGATTGCAGGACGTGATGTCGCTTCTAACGCGGTGCTTGAAGTAATTCGTGACAATGCAGGCGAATGGCTCACAGACCTCAGGCTGTTTGACGTCTACCAAGGTAAAGGCATTGATCCTGATAGAAAAAGCCTTGCCGTCGGCTTGACCTGGCAGCATCCATCGCGCACTCTTAACGACGATGAGGTGAACACTACCCTGCAAAACATCCTCACCTCGCTCGAACAAAGGTTGAACACCACGTTAAGGAAATAACGGCATGGGTGCTCTGACGAAAGCTGAGATGGCCGAAAGGCTGTACGAGGAGCTGGGGCTTAACAAGCGTGAGGCCAAGGAGTTGGTCGAGCTGTTTTTTGAAGAAATTCGGCACGCACTTGAAGAGAACGAGCAGGTCAAGTTGTCCGGTTTCGGCAACTTCGACCTTCGCGACAAACGCCAGCGGCCGGGCCGCAACCCCAAAACCGGGGAAGAGATCCCGATCACCGCTCGCCGCGTCGTCACCTTTCGTCCAGGGCAGAAGTTGAAGGCCCGGGTTGAGGCCTATGCTGGAACCAAGCCATAACGACGAACTGCCCCCCATACCGGGCAAACGCTACTTCACCATCGGTGAAGTCAGCGAGTTGTGTGCCGTAAAGCCACACGTGCTGCGGTACTGGGAGCAGGAGTTCCCGCAGTTGAACCCTGTGAAGCGGCGGGGCAATCGGCGGTATTACCAGCGCCAGGACGTGCTGATGATCCGCCAGATCCGCGCGCTGCTGTATGACCAGGGCTTCACCATTGGCGGGGCGCGGTTGCGGCTCTCCAGTGATGAGGTGAAGGATGAGTCAAGCCAGTACAAGCAGCTGATTCGGCAGATGATTGTCGAGTTGGAAGATGTGTTGGTGGTGTTGAAGAAGTAGGCCGTTTCCGATGAATGGATTTTTTTGAAAAAAAAGATTCCATTTATCAAAAGCTTAGGGTACATTCTTCAACGTTCTCGGCAACATTGAGAACATGCTTCAAAGCCCAGTCGGGGCGTAGCGCAGCCCGGTAGCGCACTTGCATGGGGTGCAAGGGGTCGAGTGTTCGAATCACTCCGTCCCGACCATATATTTCAACGACTTAGCCACCTTCGGGTGGCTTTGTTGTTTCTGGGGCTAGTGACTTTTCGAGTGACTTCGCCTTTTTCCTCATCCAATTCTCCTTTTCAAGATCGTCAGAACCGGCCCACGTGAATCTGTGGCCGATACCTTGTTTGCCGCATCGATCATCTGACCGATCTCCGCGTCGGAGTAGTGACTGGTCACGCTTCCGCTCTTGTGGCCAAGTTACGACTTCCGATCTTCCTCTGTTACACCAGCTGCTTTCAGGCGTCTGCCGAAAGTGTGCTTCAAGTCGTGAACCCTGATAGAAGCGAACCGAGGGTGTGCCGGCCGCAAGTGTTGCTCCTGCCAGAGCTTCGCCGCGCTTACCCTCGCCGGCGAGGCGTTATCGTTGAATAGGGGAAGGCGCCGGCGGGCAGCGCCTTCTGGGTAAATGTGGCATTCAGGTGATATGCTTCGCCCCTTACCAAACAGGGAGAGTGGTAATGAAGTTGCCGGAGCGGCATAAGGCGTTTCAGGAGTGGTTCACGCCGAGGCGCCGGCGGCGAGCGGGCGGTACATTGGTCGTCATATGGGCTGTCGGCACCTGTGTGTACCCTGGTAAGCACTGGATCTACGTGTTGATTCCCGGAATTATGTGGTTCATGAGCGCTTGGCCTCCTGAGCTTAACGACAAGCGTTGAGGCGCTGGCGGGCAGCCCGTGTGGTGTCAGGTTTTGCGGCACAAATCGATTTTTGATATAACGCCCGACCATTTCACAGGAAGGAACCTCATGAAACGCATCATCATCAGCGCCATGCTTGTCGCCGTTAGTGCGCTGTCACTCAGTGGCTGTTTCGAAGCAGAGGACGAGCAAAAAGCAACAACACAGCAGGATTCCAGCGACAAGCTCTGGGACATCCCGCCTCCAAAGACCCCAGATAAAGGTTTCAAGCCCTGACGAGGCATCTCTAACGCCGCCGATCTAAGGGGCGGCGTTTTCGTTTCCAGGGAAAAGGACTGGCGGGCAGCGCCGGAGGGTCAGGCGGCTATGGCCTGTTGTCCGCTCCGCAGTTGCGGCAGTTGTTCTCGAAGCGCTGGCGATCGCTGATGAAGCGCCCGCAGCCGTGGCAGTTAAACATCATCATCCGTGGCTTCTGTTGCTTTGGCGGCACGATGCTGGTTCCGCGCAGGGCCTCCTTGATGTCGACGTCGTCGGGCTGGACAAGACGGCGGCTGTGCGCGTCGATGTAGGCGCAGGGCCAGGCGATGCCGCCAGTCTGGCCGCAACTTCCGATCATATTGATGGTGTCTGCTCGGGCGACGCGCACAGCCTTACTCAGGTTGCTCGTGAAGCCGCCACCGGCCTTCAGCCATATCAATTGTTGCCGTTCCAGGCCTTCGGCTTCTGCATGTAGAACTCAGCGGCTTCGGGATACTGGTCCAGCGCCTCCCGGATCTCGACATACTGGCAATCGACGCCGATCCGCGCCCGGGCGTCGATGTAGTCCTTCGGCCATGAGATGTCAGTGTCGCTGTGATCCAGAGCGCCGTCCTGGGTGAATAGCTGGGCCTTGCCCAGGTCGGTGCCATAGCCTGAGCCACCCAAGCCCCCGAATGACAGGCCGTCGCCGACGTAGGCGTGGGGGGCGGGGGTCTTTAAGATAGAACTGGATCATGGCTATCTCCTCTCCAAGCCTTAATTGGCGTGCAGTCGTGCCAGTGGTACCAGCCATGACGGCGGCGCCGGCCTTCGATGCATCGCTGAATTGAGCCGCGGTGAAAGCCATCCTCCAGTGCCTGCCGAAAGCTCGGGTAGCAGAGCGATACAGGGCCTGTGGTGCTTTCGGCTACTACTGGGCGAACGCGCTTCATCAGCACCCCGCACGCATGGATGTTGTTCTCGGTAGATGAAGTCCATTTCAAGTTATGCCTGCAGTTGTTGTCCTTTGCCCCTTCAATGTGGTTGACGTGAGCAAGCCCTTCAGGATTTGGAAGAAAGGCTTCTGTCACGAGGTGGTGGACATAGACATTGGTTGGTTGGTTGGTTGGTTGGTTGGCCCGCGGTGCAGTGCACCAACTTCATGTATATCCGCCCCGGTCGGCGAACTGCTTCAGCAAGCGCTCAGGCACTCGACCTGCGCCCCAGCCTGCCGATTTAACCTGACCTTCGGAGCGGATCAGGTAGGTTGACTTGAAGCCGGGGACCGGCCTCCATGGATTCTCTCCCGGGTGTGCGCCGCCATCCGTGCTGGCGGCGGCATGATGGCACTTTGGTTTGGAATGAAGTATTAAGTCGCCTACCCGACAAGGAGTCGGCATGGAGACCTTCCGAGTGGCTTCGCCTTTCTTCATCCGATTGGTGCAGTTTTTGCGGCCCGAATCGATCTTTGGTTTAACGCCCGGCCATTTCACTGGAGGGAACCTCATGAAACGCACCGTTTTTGGCGCAACTGTTTTTGCCGTCGCCGCTCTGTCCCTCAGCGGCTGCTTTGAAGCACGCGGAGCAGAAGCCGAAGTAGCAGAAGCTGAAGGAGCAGAAGGACGTTAGCGACAACCAGTGGAACATTACCGCGCCTGACGAAGAGCAAAAGTCGAAGGGCTTCTTTGATATGGGTGGCCCTACCGATCACAGCAAGAGCAAAAGCTACGTGCCGTGACACCAGCGTGCGGCAACTAGGTCGCCCGCATCGACCCACAGAGCTCAGTCGCCCTGAGTCCGAATGCCAGGTGGCTCATACCAGAGCGCAGCGGAATCGGCATGCACATGTCTCTGCGTCTTCGGCAGGAAAGGTGTATCAAGCGTACCCAGCGCTACGGAAACCCAATCGGCATATTCACCTTGGGAACGGGACCAGAACAGGGTCGAGCCGCACTCCTTACAGAACTCGCGCGCGACCGTGGGCGAAGACGCATACCTCTTGATGCTATTGGCGCCGCGAATAACGCGCAGCATGCTCCGCGGGATGCTTCCGTAAGATGCGAATGCAGCTCCATGACCTTTACGACACTGGCTGCAATGGCAATGACTCACCGCCTTTGGCTGGGCGATTAGCTCGAAACTGACTGCTGAGCACAAGCAGCTCCCTTGGTATGTATTTGTCATTGGCGCTTCCGTGCAAATGACTCGAGCGTAACCGCTCCGACTGAATTGGTCGACCGGTTGTGAGACGGCCTCCAAAAACGGCCGCTTCCTCGCGCCAGGCCAGCCGGTTGATGTGATGGAAGGGGTATATGGAGAGCGTTGGCATTGCCCAGGGGCCGGCGGTGGAGGCCTACTCCGAGCCGCCGGCAATAAGAAGGTTACTCCACGCTACAAATCCAGCGATGGTTATGCCGGTATGGCGCTCTGGTAAATGCGACGTCTGTTACAAGGGTCATGCCGCGCTCTAGAAGGGCTTCGGTCAGTTGAGCGAGTGTCTCTGCTTCGATAGTCATTGCTGTTACCTCGTCAGATTTACTGCGTTCATAAATCCTGACCGGTTGGGCAACCGCGGGATTCAATTTTTTTGATCGCGGCTTCGAGCTACGCGGCTACACGTGGGTCAGTGAGAGGGCGCTCACGATGCAGATTGAGCCGTCGTCCGCTGCTGTGGCGTCGGTGTAATCAACCTGGTTGTAGACGCCGCCATGGAAGTTCAGCAGCGATGAGCGCCACGAAGTGTCCATATGGAGACTGCCGGACGATCCGGCCTTGCCATTGCAACTGGCGGTCACGGTCAAAGCGCCCGAGGCGAGCACGCGGAGGGTGACGGTGAACTTCGCACCCAGGGGAACGCCTTTGAGCAGCGTGGTGTTGGCCGGGGTGGCCTGGTTGAACGTTTCGCGGAACCCCAGGGTGATGTTGCCTTTGCTCCAGAAGACCTTCACTGGCGGGCTGTCATCGTCCTTCACATGCAGTTGGGAGATCACCACTTTCTGCGCGGAGTTGACTTTGGTCAGCGTCATTTCCTGCATGTTGATGTGCTCGGCTGCGCTGGCCAGTAACCAGTAGTTGGGCTCTTTCCATTCGCAGCGCGTGCGGTGGGTGCTTTTACTCGACGCGCCTTTGGTTGGTGCCGAAAACTGAACTGAGCCATCGGCCAGGACACTTAGCACGTTTGGGTAACGGGCGAGCGCTTCGGCACCGCTGAGTTCGAGTGCTACGGGGTTGGTAGGTGAAGTGGCCACAGGTGTCGTGATCGTTAGATTGCTGATGTTCACGGTCATGAGTATGTCTCCTGACGATAAAGATCCTGGTCAGTGCATGCGCCTGCTCGTGCCGGGGTAAAGCCTTTGGATTTCAGGGCAAGCGCACGCGAATACTTTAGACAGTGCACCGTTAGCGTCAATCAACCCAGCGCCATAGCGGCTCGTCTAACAGCCCAACCCCACTAAGCTGGGTCTGCCCCTGAATCTTCTCCAATTCCAGCACATTGCACCCGTCACACGCTGACAGCGCCTCAATCAACGGGGCGCTGTGCGATACCACCCAAACCTGGCTACGTTGTGAGGCGCGAATGATCAGCCGCGCCAACGCAGGCAGCAAATCAGCATGCAAACTGGTTTCCGGCTCGTTAAGCACCATCAGCGACGGCGGCCGTGGCGTCAGCAGCGCGGCCATCAACAACAGGTAACGCAAGGTGCCATCCGACAGCTCCGCACCACCCAACGGCCGCAAAAGCCCATGCTGGTGCAGGCGTACGCTGAACAATCCACCCGGCGGCGCATCGATCTCCAGGCGGCTACCCGGGAACGCGTCATCCAGTGCTGCTACGAGGTCTTCAACTTCGCCAATCTCGATGATGGTCTGCAACGCCGAGGCAAGGTTGCGGCCATCGTGATGCAGCACAGGCGAGCGCGTGCCCAGTTGCGGTTGGCGGCAGGGCGCGTCGCGGTCGATGCGGAAGTGATCGTAGAACCGCCAGCTGTTGATGAACGCGCGCAGCTCGCCGATCTCCGGTGCCTGGCGTGGCCGGCCGACGATGTTGAAAAAGCTCTCGCAACTGTCGGCATGCTGATCCAGCACCGTCCAGCTGTTTCCCTCTCGGGCACGAACCATCGCGTTTTTTCGTTCAACCAACAGGGACGCTGGCCGGTACGCACCGGCGCCCCAGATAGCTTCGGTTTTGATCTCGGGGTCGAGCATGAATGCGGTGGGATAGGGCAGGGGGATCGGCAGGCCGAGGGAGATAGCGAAGCCGAAATCTTCGGTGGCGAAGCCGAGGCGCAGGCGTTTGGCTTCGCTTGGGTGCTGGCCCTGGATGGGCACTTCGCCGCGTTTCATACGGGCGCTGGCCTGGGGGCCGGCCCACTAGGTCGAATCCAGGCCGCCTTCGCGGGCGAGCGCTTCGATCACGCCGCCCTGAGCGGTTTCGGCGAGCAGGCGCAGGGCCTTGTAGAGGTTGGATTTACCGCTGCCGTTGGCACCGGTCACCAGGTTGAGTTGGCCTAACGGCAGCACGAGGTGGTTGATCGACCGGTAGTTGCCGATGGCGAGGGTGGTGAGCATGTGGTGCGTCCCAGCTTGAACTGAGTGGCCGATTGTGGCGGAACTGGGGCTCGCTTACTACCGATCAAGATGGCTTCGAGAGTGGGGGGCGGTCGCCTTCGAGCTGGTCCAACAGGGCACGAACCATCGTGTTCAGGTGATGGGAAGCTGCGACCATGCGCTGGTCGCCTAGCATGACGCCTGTGTGGTTGAGGTGGCGAGCGCAGTCCATCAGTTTTGCGGCCTGGGCTTTGGCTAAAGTGGCAGGTGTTTCAGGGATGACGGTGAACAAGCGTTGGCTTAGCACGAAGCGATGGTCTGGATTTGCGCTGGTTGGGAGGGTGTCTGTTGGCATGGATGGCTTCTCTCAGGGCATGAGTTGCTGGGGCCGCTGTGCGGCCCTTCGCGGGCAAGCCCGCTCCTACAATGACGGTGCTGGCCCGCGAGGGTAGTTACCGTTCAGGTTTTCATCATGCCCAGTTCAGCATCGTCGAGCAGGGCCTTGGCCAGGGCGCAGAGGTAGTGGGATGCCCAGAGCAACTGCGGCTTGTCTTCCATCAAGCCGTCGATGGACAGGTCGCGGGCGTAGCCCATCAGTTCGGAGGCTTGTTCGCGCGCGTTCTGGCAGGGGATGCCGGGTTCGATGCGGAACAGGGGGTGAGTGTGGTTTTCACCTTGGTAGAAGGTGGTTTTGCCCACGGTGAAGTAGGTTGCTTCGGTGGCCATTTATTGATCTCCCTGAAGTTGTAGATGCCTGGGCTGACCGCTGGAAGTGGCAGGCCAGGCAGATCATGCTGCGGGCTAGTGCATTGGCTGCGGGGCGGCTGGTTTTTGTATTTGAACCAGCGCGGACTCGAGCAATTTGCGCAGTGTTTCAAGCTCGTGCATCGAGGCCATGATCAACAAGGACACGGGGGATCTGGGCTGCATCAGCATCGCCTGCTGGGCAACGACTTCCGCGCAGAGTGCGTAGTCGGCGGCCATTATCAGCGTGTCTTCAAGGGAGTGGAGATAGTGGGGTGGATCGGGGACTGCTTTCAGCATAAACCCTCTCAGTGCCGTCAAGGGCTGCCGCATTCCCGCTGTCAAACGGAAGGGTGGCAGCTGTTCGTGGGTTGACAGACCGAGGGCACTGAGAATCCCGGCGCACACAAAGGTGCCCCACGTACAGCTGCCATAACTGGCATTGCACATGCACTCAGTGACTCACGGTCTGTCAAAACCGTATCGCTGATTAGTAGCGACTGGCCGAGACTATGATTCACGTTTTGCGGGTGCAACGAAAAACAGGCGTCGGCAGTATCTTTGGGAAATGCCCTACAAGAAAGGGACATAATCTGATTTTTTTAGCCGGTGGCTGTAACAGGATATTAGGGAAACTCAACGCGCGGTTGAGCATGCGTCCCAGCTTGAACTGGGTGGCCGATTTTGGCGGACCCGGGGCTCGCTTACTACCGATCAAGATGATTTCGGCAGTGGGGGACGGTCGCCTTCGAGCTGGTCCAACAGGTCACGAACCATCGTATTCAGATGATGGGACGCGGCGACCATGCGGTGGTCGCCTAGCATGACGCCCGTGTGGTTGAGGTGCCGTACGCAGTCCATCAGTTTTGCGGCTTGGGCTTTGGTTACCGGGCTAGCTAAACGAATGGGTGGCAGCTGTACGCGGGTTAGCCGACCGGGACGTCAGGCACCCGGCGCACCTGAAGGTGCCCCACGCACAGCCGCCATAAAGGCGCTAATGCCGATTGCTCGGTATTGCACGGCTGTTGTGTCCGACGATTTTTTGGGCGGCTAACCCCGTCGTTGAGTGACAACGACGGGCCGACACTAAAGTCCACTTTTAGCGGGTGCAACGAAAAGCAGGCGTCAGCAGTATCTTTGGGAAATGCCCTACAAGAAAGGGGCTTAGTCTGATTTTCTTAGCCGTTGGCTGTAACAGTGGATTACTGCTTCGTAACTCACAATAATTTTGCTATAACTTCGGGCCCCTCAATGGACTGAGCCTGATGATGTTTCGCGAATCCCTTCTTCTCATTGCCACCGCTGTCCTCCTGACGGCCTGTGGCGACGATGCTACCCGCTATGCAGTCTCCGATGAGCACTGCCAACCCGACTACCTGAAGACACTGCCTGCCGATGGCGCGCGGGATTCGCTGGTCGAAAAGTGCATGGCTCGATAGCGGGTCAACTTGCTCCAACCGCAAGACATGGAAGCGGCCACCCTACGTGGTCCCTTTTACTAATGGACGTTTTGAAGACAGAGGTCTCTATGCTCGCCAAGAAAATGCTGTTCGCAGGTCTGATCGCCACGCTCGCCGGGTGCGGGACGATTGGTAACAATGTCGTTTCGGATGCAGAACTTGCCCGCAAGGCCGCCTTTGCCCTGGATACCACGGCCGACCAGGTCACCATTTCCGATCGCTCCGGCGAAGTCTCCGGCGCCATCAACTTCGTTGCCGCTACCCGTGGCCGCAAGCACCAGTGCTATATCACCACAGTGATGGGCGCAGTGAGCTCCAGCGCCATCTGCTCGGGTGCCAATTCGGTAAACAGTGCCAACGCCGGTTCCAGTGCCGGTAACAGCAACTGCAATGCGCTGCAGAGTGCCGCTGGGCAATGCCGCTGAACTGACGCTCTCGCCAGCTCTGCACGAGGGCTGGCGGGAGAACGCGTGAGTGTGAATCTTTTTTTGTCCGCTGGGTCAAGTAATGAGTCCCTTCCGTCCGAGAGGTTCTCATGCACCCTTACACCGTACGTTATGTACTCAACGGCACTCCCTCCATTCACACCTTCGAACTCAAGCAGCCCAGCCTTGCCCTTCACGAGGCGGCGCTCCACTTGATGGTGTTGCACTTTGGCGATGGCGAGAACAGCCTGGTTATGCCGCCTGCCGATGCGGCCCCTGAAGAAATCCTGGCCCAAGCCGAGTTGCTCGGTTTGTCACAGATCGAGGTGGGCTGATCCTTTCCGTCGTCACAGGCGTTGGGTCCGCTTGGCAAAGCAGGCCCGCGTCTTCAGACTGGTGCGCGCAGTGCATCCCCTCGGCATGATGGCCAGCTGATTCGCTCTCGGCCGCGGTTGGAAACTCATAACTAAGGAAGGTCATGGCCTACCCGAGATGCATTAAATCGCTCATCCTGGTGCTGGCCGCGACCACGTTAGCCGCCTGCGTCCCCTGGAAGCGCGAGCGCGCCGCCTACGCCGACCTGTGCCAATCCGAATTCCAGTTCAAAGTCCCCGGCCCCAAAGGCGAAAGCACCCTCTACCTGGAAACCTACCTCTACGACCACTCCGCCCTATGGGGCGAGAAGCGATATGAGCAAACCCTGTACGTTCAATACCCGGGCGAAAAATACCCACGCCCCGAATTCTACGTCCAGCTCATCGCCTACAACAAAGACCGCCAACGCCCTTCAACCCACTCCAGCGGTGGCGAGCCGCCAATTCCGATCGTCTACGACAGCCGCCAGGCCTACATCACGTTCGAAGACGGCTCCCGCCTGAACGCGCGGCCCGAGCTTTACCTGGGCATCAACGAAACCTACGACTTTCCGGTCGTGTACGCACCCGCCGCACGCCCATCGCCTTACGACATCAACAGCGACGAAGTGCAGCGCAACATCCCCAAGATGACCAACAACAAGCGCTACGGCTCTGCCTATGTGATTTTCCAGACGGACAAGTTCGATGCCGATTCCAAATGGACCATCCACCTGGGCGCGCTCGAGGTGCAAGGCCAGAAGCTACCGATACCACCGCTGGAACTCTGCTACCACCCCGTGAAGAAGTGGATGGGTATCGAGCCTTTGATGCGGCCATGAGCTGATGGAATGTCCCAAAAATGACGATTGAAGCCTTCGCCCCGTACCAGCATCTTGCCGCCGAGCTGCTGAAGCATCTGCCAAGCGGGCAGCAGGACGGCTCCCACGACCTGTCCCACATCCATCGCGTATGGGTCAACGCTCAGCGAATCCGACAGGTAGAGGGCGGCGACCTTGAAGTGCTGTTCGCGGCCACGGTGCTGCACGATTGCGTGGCCGTGGAGAAGAATTCGCCACTTCGCGGGCAGGCATCGACGCTGTCGGCAGAAAAGGCCGCTTCAGTCCTGGCTGCCATGGGCTGGCCCGTGCAGCGTATCGAGCAGGTGGCGCATGCGGTCAAAGCCCACAGCTATTCGGCTGGCTTCGAGCCTTTGACGCTGGAGGCCAGAATTCTGCAAGACAGCGACCGCCTCGATGCGATTGGGGCGGTGGGTATCGCCCGGTGCTTCTATGTGGCGGGGCGCATGGGTTCGTCGCTGTACGATTTCACCAACCCCAGCGCGCAGGGTAGGGCGTATCAGGACACAACCTTCGCCATCGAGCACTTCCATACCAAGCTGCTGCAGCTTGCGTCAGGGTTCCAGACCGGCGAAGGGGCGCGGCTTGCGGCCTTACGTCATGCGAGGCTCCAAGCGTATCTCGACGATTTCATGGATGAAGTCGGTACGCTCGGCAATCTCGCTTGAACTGCCCAACAGCAGGTGTGCCTAACGAACATCACCCAGAGGGCAGCACCATGACCGAGCAGAAAGACGACCCAAAACAAAGCCAGGTACCGGCGCATTCCACGGAAGAGGAAAAGGCCAAGCTCAAGGACAGGAACAAGGACGGCATCCCGCCCGGCGCCGAGTGAAGCTCGCACCCTGAACCCTAAGCGCAACTGGAGAACGATCATGGCAATCGATCACAATGGCCCCGATGCCCCTTACCCAGGCCCCTCCGCGGGCGCACCCGATACCGGCGCAGGCCACGGCTCGGGGCTTGAGCAAGCCGAGTCCGAACCCAAGCAAGGCGTTGGTGAGAAATGGTCGCAGAACCGGCCCGAAGACTGGAACCCGCCACCTGGCAACCCCGGGTCGGATCAGGATGCCCAGGTCGAGCGGGATAACGGCACCGCGCGCACGGATGAGGACAAACTGCAGCAAGGCGGGAGCAGGGAAGGCGAAGTGCCGCTGCCTGCCGACGATCAGTCGCCGGTAGATGAAGAGATGAGAGATGTGGACGCAAACAATTCGGTTTCCAGCGAGCACCCGAAACCCCGCTGAGCAACGCGACGAGGGATCCAGTGATGAACATCGAGCAAACCGTAGCGGGCGGCGGTGACCGCGACATGCCCCCTTCACCCGACCCGGCAGTGGACCCTGACCACCCCACGGTCCCTGATCCGGATGACGATCCGCTGATGAATGAGGAAGAGGGCGGCGACCGGCAGGGGGCTGATGATGACGCGCAAACGGTCAGGCAAAGCACCCAAATGTAGGAGCGGCCCCATCCAGATCGAAGCGCTTGAGTCATCCGATTGAACGTTTCAGCACCCCGCGCCGTCGGTACTTCCGAGTCTTTCGCATTTGGAGGCAATCCCCATGAAGTACCGCGCACTCGGCAACACCGGCCTGCTCGTTTCCGAATTGGTCATCGGCACCGTCCCATTCGGTGGGCGGGGGGCGTTCGAAAAGACCGGTAGCGTCGATGTAACTCACGCCAGGCGCATGTTCGACATGGCCTTCGACGCCGGGGTGAACCTGGTCGACACCGCCGACCTTTACTCCCAAGGCCTGGCCGAGGAAATCGTCGGCCAGGCCCTGGGCCAGCGGCGCGATTCGATCATCCTGGCTAGCAAGGCGCGCAGCCCGATGGGCGACAACCCCAACGACAGCGGCGCCTCGCGCTACCACCTGATCCGCGCCTGCGAAGCCAGCCTCAAGCGCCTGGGCACTGACCATATCGACCTCTACCAGATCCACAACTGGGACGGCATCACGCCAGTGGAAGAAACGCTGTCGGCCCTGGACCACCTGGTGCAAAGCGGCAAAATCCGCTACTTCGGCACCTCCAACTACACCGCCTGGCAAATGATGAAAACCCTCGGCAGCGCCCAGCTCAACGGCTGGCAGCAACCCGTTTCCCAGCAGATCTACTACACCCCCGAAGCCCGCGAGGCCGAGTACGAGCTGCTGCCCATGGCGCTGGACCAGGGCTTCGCCACACTGGTGTGGGGGCCGTTGGGGGAGGGGTTGTTGACCGGCAAGGTGCGGCGCGGGCACAAAACGCCGGCCGGTACGCGCCAGGGCAATGACTGGCCAGAGCCCTACGTGCACGACAAAGAGCGTGCGTACGACATCATCGAAGCGCTGATCGAGGTTGGCCAGCGCCACGGCTGTTCGCCGGCACGGGTTTGCCTGGCTTGGCTCAAGGACCGGCCGGGCATTACCAGCGTGATCACCGCCGGGCGCACGGTGGAGCAGTTGCAAGACAACCTGCAGGCGGTGGAGCTGCTGCTGACGGCTGAAGACCAGCAGCAGATCGAGCGGGTGACGCGCATTGCGCCCCAGTACCCGTACTGGCACCGGATTGCGGCGGGGATGGACCGGATCGACCCGGCAGAGGCGCCGTTCATCGAGCTGCACCGGCAGACGATGAAGCTGCAATCGGAGTAAAAGGCTGAAGCGGCGGGGCGGCGCTTGTCATTCAAGGCTGCCCCGTGCCCGCCGTATCAGGCACCGCCGCGGAAACAGCTCACGCCCCATGCCGTAAGCTTGAATGGCAGATGAAAGTGCTCCCGGGTATCGCTAATGCCAAAGCGGTAAATCAGCTCGTCCATGAACGGCGTGTCGGGCAGTGCAGCACCCCGCGCCCGATAAAACGCCGCTACCTGAAGGCGCACCTCGTAAACACCCACAGCAAACCGCTCGCTGAGCTCATCCAGTTGCGGCAGCTGCCCGCGCTCATCTACGTGACCTTCAAGCATGGGCGCTTGCCCGACCGCGCCGATACTCACCGCCATCCCCTGCGCCACGCGCCCGCTGGCAATATCGACGACATGGATCGAAACACCCCCGTTCATTTCCAGAACCCGTCATGCGCGGTGGCCGCCTCGTCCTCAAGCATCGGGCCGTGCACGCTCACATCCCGCTGGCCACGGGCAAACACCTCGCGGCAGGGCAGGGAGAATGTCGGGTTCTCCGGATGCGCGCCGGTCAAGCCCAGCAGCGTGTGTTCCGACAGCGCGTACACCACGCGGCCGATGCCGGTCCAATAGACGGCGCCGGCACACATGCAGCAAGGCTCGGCACTGGTATAGAGCGTGCACTCGGCCAGCGCCTCAGGCGGCAGCGCTTTGGCGGCCAGGGCGGCGGCGACCAGTTCGGCGTGCTGGGTGGGGTCGCCTTCGGGTGGCATGGAGTTGTTGCCGGCGCTGGCGATCACCCGGCCGCTGGCATCGGCGACGATCGCCGCAAAAGGGTGGCGCCCGCGTTCGCGGGATTGCTCCGACAGGCGAATCGACTGGCGCAACAGGTCCAGGTCGAGGGCGCTAACGCCGCTGGCAGCTGGCTGGTTGGAAGTAGTCATGACGGCTCCTTGGGTAGGCAGGTGGTAAGCGCGCCGTTGGGCGCGCAGCAAAACGGGTCACTTGGCCACGCTGGCATCGGCGGCGTGCGGGCCAGTGGCCTTGTCGTTGTTGAGCAGCAGGTTGAGGGTGATGGCGGCGATGGCGCCGAGGAAGATGCCGCTTTCCAGCACCAGCTTCAGCGGGCCGCTCAGGTGGTGGAACAGCGCCGGGAACGACATCGGCAACACACCGATACTCACCGACACGGCGACGATGATGCCGTTGCGGGTGCCTTCGAAGCGCACGCGTGACAGCTCCTGGATGCCCGCCACGGTGGTCATGCCGAACATGACGATGGCGCAGCCGCCCAGCACCGGCGTGGGCACGGCGGCGATCAGTGCGCCGAGTTTCGGGAACAGGCCCATCAACACCATGATCGCGCCGGCGGCGGCCACCACGAAGCGGCTCTTGACGTTGGAAAGGGCGATCAGCCCGGTGTTCTGGGTGAAGGCGTTGTACGGGAAGCTGTTGAACAGGCCGCCGAGCATGGTCGAAAACCCGTCGGCGCGGAACGCGTTGCCGAGCGTGGCCTGGTCGGTGGGCTTGCCGACCAGTTTGCCGATGGCCAGGCAGTTGCCGGTGGTCTCAGCCATGATCACCAGCATCGCCAGCAGCATGATCAGGATCGGCACGCTGGAGAACTGCGGCGCACCAAAGGCCATCGGCGGGCTGAGTTCGAACCACGCGGCTTGGCCGACGTTGCCAAAGTGCGTCATGCCGAAGGCCGCCGCCAGCAGGCTGCCGCACACCAGGCCGATCAATACGCTGAGGTTGCCGATGAAGCCTGAAAAGCGTGCGTACACCACCAGCGTGATGGCCACGGTCGCCATGCCCAGCAGCAGGTTGGCAGGCTTGCCGAAGTCCGGCGCGTCGGGGTTGCCGCCACCCAGCCAGATGGCTGCTGCGGGCATCAGCGAGATGCCGATGATGGTGATCAGGCTGCCGATTACCACGGGCGGAAAGAACCGCAGCAGCCGGCTGAACAAGGGTGCGATGGCGATGGTGATGGCCCCGGCGGCGATCACCGCGCCAAACACCTCCTGCAGGCCGAACTGCTTGCCGATCATGATCATCGGCGCCAAAGCGATGAACGAGCAGCCCTGAATCAACGGCAGCCGCGCGCCGAAGCGCCAGAAGCCGAGGGTCTGGATCAGTGTGGCGATGCCGGAAGTGAACAGGTTGGCGTTGATCAGCGTAACGATCTGCGCCTGGGTCAGGCCCAGCGCGCTGCCGAGGATGAGCGGGACCGCGACGGCGCCGGCATACATCACCAGCACGTGCTGCAGGCCAAAGGTGAACAGCTGCCGCAGCGGTAACACTTCGTCCACAGCGTGGACCGGGGTTGGGCTCATGGCGTGAATCTCCTGTAGGTGCGGCTCTTTTCGTTGTTTTCGGCGCCTGGAGTGACACGCAGCGCAGGGAAGCACGGGCAGCTGCCAGCGTTGTCGAGGGGGATAATCCTGCGAAACAAGCGATGGAACAAATGAGTAACCATCGTTAGCATCGATGGTTCACGTCACCATGCGGGGGTTGGAGATGCGCTTTTCGCTGGAGCAATTGCAGGTGTTCGTCGCAGCGGTGCAGGCGGGGTCATTTTCCGCCGCAGCCAGGCGGCTGGGGCGTACTCAGTCGACGGTCAGTGCGGCGATCAGCAACCTGGAGGCCGATCTGGGCGTGGAGCTGTTCGACCGCAGCAGCCGCATCCCGGCATTGACTGCGGCTGGCCACAAATTGTTGTTGCGGGCGGAGGGTATTCTTGAACGTTGCTATGCCCTGGAGGGCAGCGCCGACAGCTTGGCGGAACAGGCGGAACCCGCGCTCACGTTGGCCATCGAGGTGCCTTACGGCTCGCTGATCCCGGCGCTGAAAGCGTTTGACGAGGCCTTCCCTTTTGTCGACCTGCTGATTCGCCACCCCGTGCACGGCGATGTGAGCGAAATGGTGCACAAGGGCGAGGCAGACCTGGGCATCGCTTTTTCCCAGCCGGGTTACCCGCCGACGCTGGCCTTCCAGCAGCTGGGCAAGCTGATCATGGCCCACGTCTGCCATGCCAGGCACCCGCTGGCGCAGCTGCAAACCTGCCCCTTCGCCGCCCTGCATGCCCACCGCCGCCTGGCGTTCTTCGGCCACGCCCAAAAGCTGCCCAGCAGCGAATACCTGCGCGCCGCGCAGGTGTGGCAGGCCGAGAGTTACCTGGCGCTGGTGGAGATGGTGCGCGGTGGCTTGGGCTGGGCGACGTTGCCGCGGCAGTTGGTGCAGCGCGAGCTTGATTCGGGGGAGCTCATCGAGCTGCAGCTGGAGGCCTATCCACATACCGACTGGCTGGTGGGCGTGGACCTGCTGTGGCATCAGAAGCGCCGGCCGGGCAGGGCGGCGCAGTGGTTGCGGGACTGCCTGCGGCGGACCAAGGTGTACGAGCTGGACCGGCGAGGTATGCCTACCACGCTGTAGGGCGCGCGTGATGTCTTCGCTGTCGTCTATATTTCAACGTACTTCGGATATCGCAAGGGATGCTCGTATGGCCAACTTCAAAACGTTGATTGCGCTATTCACGTCCGCTGCCCTGATAGTGGCGTCTGGTACTGCCTTGGCTGACCCAGGTAACGGCAAAGGTAATGACAAAGGGCAGGGGCAGGGGCAGGGCAAGGGCCAGGCTCAGCACGGCCATGGGCAAGGTAATGCGGGGGGTAAAAAGCCCGGTTCTGGCGATGCGGATTGGCATGGCGGGCCGTCCATCGATCGGGGTGATGTGCTCGGCATCCTCGGCGGTCACCGCAGCTACTGGAGCCCAGGCCCCGCCTTGCCACCTGGTATCCAGAAAAACCTGGCGCGGGGCAAGCCACTGCCGCCCGGTATCGCCAAAAAGCTCGATGGCCGGCTGCTGGGGCAACTGCCTCACTATGACGGCTACGAGTGGATGCAGGCCGGGGTGGACCTGATACTCGTGGCAGTTGCGACCGGGATCATCTACGAGGTCGTTAATGGGGCGTTCGATTGAGGCGCCAGATTGTAAAGAGTTGGAAAAGCTCCCACAGGCTGGCCGTCAGCGCATCTAGAATCCGCGCGCTGCCCAACCTGGCGTCAGGCAGGCAGCCGATCTTGCCTTTGGAGTTTTTCGATGAAGTTGAAACACGTTGCCCGCGCAGCTCTTGTCGCGGCTTTGGTATCTACCCTGTCGGGTTGCTGGATGTTCATGCCGCCGGGCGGCGGTGGCGGTGGTGGTGGGCACGGCGGTGGCCATGGCGGCTTTGGCATGGGTGGCCACGGCGGCGGCCCTCGCTGATTTCCGACCTTCAGCCTGTGTAATCGTGCAAAGCAGAATGGGCGCAGTGCGTTGCTGACTGTGTGGGAGCCGGGTTGCCGGCGATGCAGGCGCCGCAGTGTTTGGCACCGGCTTCGCCGGTGATCGCTGGCAAGCCAGCTCCCACAGTGTTTGCGCAGGCTATGCTGTTGTTTTACAAGCTCGCCCTGGCGCTGGTGCTGCTCACCGGCCTGGCTGGCTGCAAGGAAAGCGCCTGAAGCCTGCTACGGAGCGGGCTTGCACGCACCAGCCGCCACCAGCCCAAGTTTCACCACCCGCTCCTTATGGGCGCGGTTGGCCACCCCAAACGGCACATGCACCATCGGCAAATCCCCTGCGGCCGACATCAGGTGGCTGCGCTGGTCATCGAAGAACATGTGCGGTTTGAGAATCGACAGCACCCGGTCCTTCTCCATCCCGCCCAGGAAGAACGACTCATCCGGCGAAACGCCCCAGTTCTTCAACGTCGTCACCACCCGCTCATGGGACGGCGCATTGCGCGCGGTGACGATGGCAATGCGCAGAATGCGCTTGTAGTCCGGGTCTTGCGCCAGCTTGCGATCCTCCAACTGGCGAATCAGCGACAGCTTGCGATAAAGGTCCGCCAGCGGCCCCGGCTGGTGCGGGATGGCCTTGTGCGCATGCTCATGGGCCTGAAATTCATTCAGGTCCTGGCGCTGCTTGTACACGCTCTCCGCCTCGTCATCGGCAATTACCCCATCGAAGTCGAAGGCCACGCGCAGTTCGGTGTCGATTTCGTCATCGTAGATCTTGCTCGGCAATACAAGGCCGGCGGGGTAGTCCGCGTCAATGGCGCGCTGCACGTCGCCTTCGTGGGCACTCAGAAACAGTGACGCGTTGAACGCGGGAATGTACTCGTAGGGCGAACGGCCGGACATGAACGCCGCGCGGCTGATGTCCAGGCCATAATGGTCGATCGAGCGGAACACCCGCAGGCCGGTCTCGGGTGAGTTGCGCGAGAGCAGCACCACTTCCACCGGCAGCTGCTCCGGGAAAGCCTTGTTGATGCTCAGGAAGCGGCGGATGAAGGGGAAGGCGACGCCCTTGGGAAAGGGCACATCGAGGTTTGCTTCCTGGTGCAGGCGGTAGGCTTCTACACCATCGGTCTGGTAGATGTCGTCGGACACGGTCAGGTCGAACAAGGCGCTGGAGGCGACGCCGACGACGAGTTTCTGTTCGATGGGGTAGGGCATAGGGGGCTTCCTGAGGCAGAGGCGGGGTGAAGCTTGGCTCAATGTCGCGGCTATCAGTGATCAAGCCGCGCTTTGTGCATCACGATAGTACGCTCATCACCGTGATACTCATCGCGCACTTTGCAAAAGCCAAGCCCGGCATAAAAGCCTTCGGCAGTAATCGAGGAGGGCACCCACAAGCCTTTCAGCCCTTGGGCGATTGCACAGGCCTCGATCTCAAGCATCAGCCGCTTGCCAATGCCCTGCTGCTGATGGCCCGGATCGACAAATACGCTGCGCACCACACCTTGCTCAAGGCTGGCGGTGGCGACGACCTCATCCTCGAAAACCGCTACCAACACCAGGCGTCGGGCGAGCATTCCAAGTATCGCCGTGACGCTGAAAGAAGCCTCGATGCGCGCAATCGTCTGGGCATCGTAGTCCTGCGCATTGGTGTGGCGTAGCGCTGCAATCACTACGCGGCTGATGCCCGGGGCATCGGCTGCTACCGCCCGGCGGACATGGCAATCCATCGCGTGTCTCCCTGTGCAAAGTCTCTGGCTGCTTTTTACGCCGGCATCATCTGCCAGGGCCAAGCGTGTATCGCAACTAACTGTCGTGACCTACCTGATTACAGAGAGGTTGAACGAACCATCCAGGTTGCATTCCTGGTGATCCCCGCCCATACCCTCTGGCAAAAACGCCGTGAGGTCATAGGGCAGCAGCACCGTATCCAACGCAAACGAGAAGGGCACGTCTACCAGGCCTATCCAGGCGCCTTCGTTGCGGGTGGCGAAATTCCAGCCAAAACGCGTGCCCGGATACACACAGCGCTCGCCATCAAGGTGGGTCAACAGGCTCCAGCAGCCGCTGAGCATGAGTGCCAACGCCAGCACTAAGCCTCTGGCAATCCATCGCATCATAGGTCGAACTTCCGTTTCATCGTTTTGGTCATCCTGTCGGCGTCCTTGACGGCCGGCAGTGTACCTTACCGGTCGCTGATCTGAATCAACCCCGTCCACCAATCCACCACTATGCTGAAGCCTTCAACCCACGCTCAATCAGGTAAACAAGGAGGCCTCCATGAAAGCTGCAGTTGTTGCCAAAGGGCAGCGCGTCGACGTGGTGGAAAAGACCCTGCGCCCGCTCGCGCACGGCGAAGCGCTGTTGAAGATGCAGTGCTGTGGTGTGTGCCACACCGATTTGCACGTCAAGAACGGCGATTTCGGTGACAAGACTGGCGTGATCCTCGGCCACGAGGGCATTGGCGTGGTCGTGGAAGTGGGGCCGGGCGTCACCTCGCTCAAGCCGGGGGACCGGGCCAGTGTGGCGTGGTTTTTCCAGGGCTGCGGGCATTGCGAGTATTGCAACAGTGGTAACGAAACGCTGTGCCGCGAGGTGAAGAACTCCGGGTACACCGTCGACGGCGGCATGGCCGAGGCCTGCATCGTGGTGGCCGACTACGCAGTAAAAGTGCCGGACGGGCTCGACTCCGCGGCGGCCAGCAGCATCACCTGCGCGGGTGTGACCACCTACAAGGCGGTGAAGTCGTCGAACATCCGGCCTGGGCAGTGGATTGCCATCTATGGCCTCGGCGGCCTGGGCAACCTGGCGCTGCAGTATGCGAAAAATGTGTTCAATGCGCGGGTCATCGCGATTGATGTCAATGATGAGCAACTGGCGTTCGCCCGCGAGATGGGGGCCGACCTGGTGGTCAATGCGCGCACTGAAGATGTGGCCAAAGTGATCCAGGCTAAAACCGGTGGCGCACATGCTGCCGTGGTAACGGCGGTGTCGAAAAGCGCCTTCAACTCGGCGGTCGATGCGCTGCGTGCCGGTGGCCGGCTGGTAGCTGTGGGCTTGCCGCCAGAGGCCATGAGCCTGGACATTCCACGCCTGGTACTCGACGGCATCGAGGTGGTCGGCTCGCTGGTCGGTACCCGGCAGGATCTGGCGGAGGCCTTCGAGTTTGCGGCGCAAGGCAAGGTGGTGCCGAAAGTGACACTGCGGCCGATCGAAGACATCAACGACATCTTCGAGGAAATGCTGGAGGGGAAGATCAAGGGCCGCATGGTGATCAACTTCGCGGATTGAGGTAGCGGCAGCCCGCTCCCACAACTGTGCAGCTAAATCAGCACTGAGCCAGCGCAGATAGTGTGGGAGCCGGCTTGCCGGCGATCACCGGCGCAGCCGGTGCCATCCAATGAGGCACCTGCTTCGCCGGCAAGCTGGCGCCCACAAAGCGAAAGCGCAGCCTACTTCGCCTGCCCGCGGTCCAGCGCCTGTGCCACGGCATTCACGAATACCGCCTGCTCGTCATACAACGAGCTCGGCGTTTCGGCATTCTTCCAGGTCGACCACTGCACCACCACCAGGTGCTCGGCGGGGTTGATGGCAATGGTCTGGCCGAAGATCCCCAACGCCCAGAACGTCTGGTCGCTGTGCGCCGTTTTCTTCGGCTCGGCCTTGGCATCCGGCGCGGGCGCGTTGTACCACCACTGGTAGCCGTATTGCCCGTTCGGCGCTGCGGCGGTCACCGAGCCTTTGGCCTGGGTCCAGTGCGTGGAGCGCGCAATCCAGTCATCCGGCAGCAGCTTCTCACCGCCCGGCAACTGGCCGCCGCTGAGCACGAATTGGCCGAACCGGCCCCAGTCGCGCAGGGTAGCGTTGAAACCGTGGCCGCCCATGTCGACCTTGCCGGGCACCAGCGCGTGCCACACGCCGTCCTGTTGCATGGCATAGCGGCTCCAGACTTGCTTCTCCAGGTAGTGGGCGATGGTCTGGCCGGTGGCGTTTTCCAGCACCCGGCCCACCAGCCAGGCGCCACCCGTGTTGTACGACCAGACCTCGCCAGGCTTGACCCCCGGCTTGCGCTTCACCGAGCGCACCAGGTTGAGTACGCACTGGTACGGGTCGGGTTTGGCTTCGCACTGGGTCATGTGCGAGAAGTCGGAATCCTTCGACGCGTAGTTCTCGTCCCAGACCACCCCGGAGGTGTGTTGCATCAGCTGGTGCAGGGTCACGTCTGCCCAGGCACTTCCTTTGAGTTCGGGGACGTACTGGGTGATCTTGTCGTCCACCGATTTGATCTTGCCTTCCTTGATGGCCACGCCCACCAGCACGCTGACCACCGACTTGGCCACCGAGCGTGAGGTCCACAACGTCTGCGCGGTATTGCCTTGCGCATAGTGCTCATAGGCCACCTTGCCATCCTTGAGCACCAGCAGGCCGGTCACGCTTTGATTATGCAGGTAGTCGGCCAGGCCTTGGGGCTTGCCATCCAGGGTGTAGCGCACATCAGCGAGCTTGTGGTCGGCTTCGGGCAGCGGGTAGGGCTTGGCGCCATGGGTGGCGAAGACGTCACCGCCGTACAGGCGGTAGGTGTTGCGAAAACCCACCACGCGGGTGGCCTGGTCCCAGGTGAGCATGTCCTTGGCGGCGGGCAGCACCTTGTCGAAGGGTTGCGGGCACGTCTGCAGCCCGGGCACGCCGCACGGCCCCTTGGCGTCGTCGGCATGCACCGCGCCGGTCATGGCGGCCAGCACGGACAACACGGTGAAGGATCGTTTTATTGTTGGTATCGCCAGCATGGGCGGCTCCTCGTTGGGCGTGGAAGTACGCCTTGCGAGTGTCGAGAACTTGCGGGGCGCGGAAAAGCACAATAAATTTTCAGCCACTATTAAAAAAACTGACAGCCCAAGGACGTTCAAACATGACGATTGACCGGCTGCCACCGCTGAATGCGGTGCGCGCCTTCGAAGCGGCTGCGCGTTTGGGCAGTTACGTGGCGGCGGCCCGCGCGTTGCACGTCACCCAGCCAGCGATTGGCCGGCACGTGAAAATCCTCGAAGACTGGCTGGGCGTACGCCTGCTCGACCGTTCGCCGCGTGGCGTCAGCCTGACCCAGGACGGTGCGCACTATTACCAGGCGGTGGCCGAGTCGTTGCAGCTGCTGGCAGACGCCGGCATGCGCTGCGGGCGGCGCAGTGCCGAGCGCTGGTTGCGCATCATGTGTGTGCCGGCGTTCGCGTCGCGCTGGCTGACGCCGCGCATCGAAGCACTGCGTGCACTGCGCCCGGAACTGAAAATTGCCATTGAACCCAACGCCACTTTCACCAGCGTCGATGCCCGCCAGGCCGACCTTGGGATTGCCTATGGCCTGCCTGGGGAGTTGGCCGGCGTGCGCGAGGTATTGATACGCCCGCAAGTGTTTGCCGTGTGTTCGCCAAGCTACCGGGCGCAGTTGCCCGCGCAGCTATCCGTTCGCGACTTGCCCCGCTGCAAGCTCATCCATGTCGACGACGGCAACTGGTGGAGCAGCTGGTTTGCCGCCCAGGGCATCCGGGTGAGGGCCAAGGCCGATACTTCGCACATGAGCAATGACATCGTGCTGAACCTGGCGCAAAGCGGGCACGGGGTTGCCTTGGCCACCGACGTGCTGGTCGGGCGCGAATTGGCGGCGGGGAGCCTGGTGCGCTGTGTGGAGCAGGGCGTACCGCTGGAGAGTTACCAGGTGCTCGCACCTTCGCCAATGCTGGGTGAGGATGCGTTGTGGTTCATCGAATGGCTGAGGGCGAGCCTGCGCGAGGCTTACCCCGCAGCTGTGGTATGAAGCAATTTGTCACCAGGTGATTGGCTGGCCATCCCACCCCCAGAAGCTGCCACTGTCCGCCGGCCCATGGCGGGCAATCTGTTCAAGGATGCACTGCGCGGCAAAGGCTGGCTCGAACAGTTGTTCAGCGGGCACGTTAGCCTGAAACGGCTGCGACAGGCCGGTGTCGGTGGTGCCGGGGTGAAGTAACAGCACCGTGGACGCGGGGTTGAGGCGTTTGAGCTCGATGCTCGCGGTGTGCAGCAACTGGTTCAGCGCCGCCTTGCTGGCGCGGTAGCTGTACCAACCGCCCAGGCGATTGTCACCGATCGAACCCACGCGCGCTGAAAGGGCGGCGAAGGTGCAAGGTTGCTTGCGCAACAATGGCAGCAGGTGTTTGAGCAACAGTATCGGGGCGAAGGCGTTGGTGGCGAAGCTGGCCTGCAGGCTTGCCAGGTCAAGTTGCGCCAGGGCCTTTTCCGCTTTCGCACCGTCCTGCTGCAGGATCCCCAAGGTGCAGATCACCCAATCAAGGTGGGTACAGTGTCGGCCAACTTCCTGCGCAAGCGCGGCGAGCGACGGTTCGCTGCGGGCGTCGCAATCCACCCGAACCAGGCGCTCGCCATGGGTCGAGGCGAGGGCTGCCAGCGACGCCTCGCCGCTGGCCTGGCGCGACACTGCCCACACCTGCCCCACGTCGGCACGGGCAAGCAGCTGCGTACAGAGCGCCAAGCCGATGCCCTGGCTGGCGCCACAGATGAGTACCTTCAGCGCCATGGCGCTGTGCCTACTCGCGCTCGAGCCGCTTGAGCAGCGCCTTGGCCACACCCTCCGAGGAGGCAGGGTTTTGCCCGGTGATCAGGTGGCCGTCCTCCACCACGTAGCTTGCCCAGTCTGCAGCCTTGGAGTACTCGCCGCCTTTGCTCTTGAGCATGTCTTCGACCAGAAACGGCACCACTTGGGTAAGGCCAACGGCGTCTTCCTCGCTGTTGGCGAAGCCGGTCACTTGCTTGCCCTTGACCACTGGGTGGCCGTCCGGTGCGTTGACGTGCTTGAACACGCCCGGTGCATGGCAGACGGCGGCAATCGGCTTGTTGGAGGCGTAAAAGGCTTCCAGCAGCGTTTTGGAATCCTTGTCCTCGGCCAGGTCCCACAGCGGCCCATGGCCACCGGGGTAGAACACCGCGTCGAAGTTGTAAGGGTCGATTTCGCTCAGCGGCACCGTGTCGGCCAGCGCCATTTGCCCTTCGGTGTCGGTGCGAAAACGCCGGGTGGCGTCGGTCTGCGCGTCGTCCTCGTCGCTCTTTGGGTCCAGGGGTGGCTGGCCGCCCTTGGGCGAGGCCAGGGTGACGTCGGCGTTGGCGTCGATGAACACGTAGTAGGGGGCGGCGAACTCTTCCAGCCAGAAGCCGGTTTTTTTGCCGGTATCACCCAACTGATCGTGGGATGTCAGCACCATCAGGATCTTTTTCATCAGAGCCAGTCCTCCAAGCGTGAATGGGCAGCGCGCCGTTCGCCCTGCATTACTGTGGGAGGCCGCAGTTGGGCAGACGTTCCCTGCGCGGGTCGTTTCAGGTGGACTATCGATGCTGCCGCATGGCCATGTGTCATGCCAGCACCAGCGGCCACCCCTGGTGATTGGCAACCATGAAGTCCACGAACACCCGTACCCGCGCCGGCATTGCCGGGCCGCCGACGAACACGGCGTGGATCGGCTCCCGGTCGCCGGGGTTGTAAGCCTCCAGCAGCGGCACCAGTTCGCCGCTTCGCAGCTCGTCGGCCACGGTAAAGGTACCGATCCGCGCAATGCCGGCCCCCACCTTGGCCATTTGCGCCAGCGCCTCGCCGCTGCTGCACTCGATGTTGCCGGCCACCTTCAGCGAAAACGCCTGCCCCTCGCGAACGAACGGCCATTCGGACACCGCACGGCGGAAGTTGAAACGCAGGCAGTTGTGCCGGGCCAGGTCTTCAGGTTGCTGGGGTGCACCGCAGCGTTCGAGGTACGCGGGCGAGGCGACGATGACTTCGCCGGTGTCGCCAATGAAGCGAGCACTCAGCGAGCTGTCCGGCAGATGGCCGAAGCGCAAGGCGACATCGGCCTGGCCGCCGAGAATGTCGGTGACCTCGTCACTCAGCGTCAGGTCGACCAGCACTTGCGGGTAGAGGGCGCTGAACGCGGCCACCAGCGGCACCACGGTCTGCCTGCCGTGACCAAGCGCGGCGCTGACCCTCAGCCGGCCCCGGGGCACGCCTTGGTCGGTGATGGCTTCTTCGACTTCGACCATGTCGGCCAGGATGCGCCGTGCCCCGTGCAGGTAGGCGTCGCCCTCGGCGGTCAGGGTGATCGCCCGGGTGGTGCGCAACAGCAGGCGCGTGCCCAGGCGTTGTTCGGTGCGGGCGATGATGCGGCTGACGGCCGACGGTGTCAGGCCGAGTGCACGCGCGGCTGCCGACAGGCTGCCTTCGTCCACCACCTTGGCAAATACCTCCATCTCGCCGGATCGGCCGTTGTAGTCCATTTGTGCCTCTTGCGCAAAGGTGGTTGCCAGAAATGCGGTCTAGTGCTTTGAAAGCTCGAATCGTAGCATTCCACGCACAGATTAGGAGCTTTGCCATGCGTATCAATCCACCTCTCGTCGCACTCTCCGTCGGTGCCTTCGGCATCGGCGTCACCGAGTTCGCACCCATGGGCATGCTGCCCAGTATCGCCGCCGACCTCGGCGTGTCGATCCCCGCTGCGGGGCTGCTCGTCAGCGCCTACGCCATTGGCGTGCTGATCGGCGCTCCACTGATGACATTGGCCACCGGCAAGATCCCGCGGCGGTATCTGCTGATCGGGCTGATGGCGATTTTCACCTTGGGCAACCTGATGTCGGCGCTGGCCACCGATTACCAGAGCCTGCTGATCGCCCGCGTGGTCACATCGCTCAACCATGGCGCGTTCTTTGGCGTCGGCTCTATCGTCGCGGCCAGCCTGGTAGCGCCGGAAAAACGCGCCGGGGCCGTGGCGGCAATGTTCATGGGGCTGACACTGGCCACCATTGGCGGCGTGCCGATGGCGACCTGGTTCGGCGAGCTGATGGGCTGGCGTACCGCATTCTGGGGCATTGCCGGCCTGGGTTTGGTGACGATGGTGGCGCTGTGGTTTGCCTTGCCCAACCTTAAGCTGCCTGCCAGCGATGGCGCGCTGGCCGAAATCCGCGTGCTGGCCCGCGGGCCGGTGCTGTCGGCGTTGGCGCTGACGGTGGTGGGCTCCAGTGCGATGTTCACGGTGTTCACCTATATCGCGCCCATCCTGCACAGCGAGGCCGGCGCCTCGACCACCTTCATCACGGCCATGCTGGTGCTGTTCGGTGTCGGCCTGACCTTGGGGAACGTGTGGGGTGGCAAGGCAGCGGACCGTTCGGTCGACCGCACCTTGATCGTCTCGCTGGCGGTGCTGATTGCGGTGTTGCTGGTGTTCCCGCTGGTGCTGGGCTGGCCGCTGCCGACGGCCGTGGCCATCCTGGTCTGGGGCGCGGCCAGCTTCGCGCTGGTGCCGCCGCTGCAGATGCGTGTGATGGAAGCCGCCAAGGACGCGCCTAACCTGGCGTCGGCGGTGAACATCGGTGCGTTCAACCTGGGCAATGCCATCGGGGCTGCATTGGGTGGTGCGGTGATCAATGCGGGGTTGGGGTATCCGGCGATTTCCGTCGCAGGGGCGACGATGGCGGGGCTGGGGCTGCTGATGACAGTGGCCTGGCGTGCACGGCCGCAAACGCTGGCGAGCCAGCTGTCATAGGTCTTCACAAACCTTACAGAGGTAGCAGGGGACATTGTGGGAGCCGGCTTGCCGGCGATGCAGGCACCGCGGTGAATGGCACCGGCTTTGCCGGTGATCGCCGGCAAGCCGGCTCCCACAGAGGTCCGTCTAGGTTGCAGAACCGTGTTTGTGCCCCGATGCCAAGTAGCCCGCCGCACACTTGAGCGCAACCCCCAGCACAACCGCTACCCCCGCACTGACGAATATCGTCTCGCGCCCCGCGCTCTGCTGCTGCACTGCCACGAACGCAGGCGCCAATGCTGCCGCGCCCATCTGCAGAATACTCACCCAGGGTGTCAGTGTGCCTTTGGGGTCGTTGGTGGCTATTGCCCCCATGTAATACGTCAGCGCCAGCACCCAGCCAAAGTTCATCAGGAACAACGCCCCGCACAGCTGCTCTGCATCATGGGAATAGCGCGCCAGCAGCACGATCGACAGCAGCACCAGCAACGAGCCGAAACCGATCATCGGCCCCCGGCTTACCCGTGCCCCCAGCAGGCTCGGCAGCGCGCCGCCAGGCAGGCCACCGAGTATCCCCAAGCCGAAGGCCCAGCCTACATCCACCGGCCCGATCCCACGCTCACGCGCCAGTTGGTCGACAAACCCCCAGATGCAATAAATGGCCAGCTGCAGGCATAGCATCCCCAGCAACGCATAGCGCCCCAGCAGTGCCGAGCCGCCAGCGCACTGTGCCAGTTGCTGCGGCGCCTGGTGATGCAGCCGGGAGGGGATCACCAGCGCAGCTACGCCGATCAACACAAACCAAAAGCCCATGGAGGCGATCGCCCCGCGGTTGCCAATCAGCGCTGCCAACTGCGGCATGCACGTGGCGTACAGCGCGAACACTGCTGTCTGGATCAGCAGCGACAGCCCGTACGAGCGATCCTGCCCGGGCATGCGCCCCAGCCCACTGATCGCCCCTGCGTACAACAGCCCTGCGGCCATGCCGCAGGCCAGGCGGCAGACGATCAGCGCCGTTAGCGAATCCAGCGCGCCGCTCAGCAGGTTCAGTGCGCCAGCCACCAGTGCGGCGGCAAGGTACAGGCCACGGCCAGGGAACCGCCGCCCCAGCACAGGCAGCAGCAAGCTGCCCAGCAAGGTGCCGGCCATTTCGACGGAAAGAATCCAGCCTTGCTGGCTTAGGTTCAGGTTCAGCCGTTCGCTCACCAAGCCGATGAAGATCGGTTGCACGCCAATGATGATCAGCGCCGTGGCGGCGATGTAAATCAGGGCGGCACGCAGAAGCAGGGTGTTTTTATTGTTGTGCATTGGAAGGGTCCCGGGTGCAGCAAGGTGTGCGGCCCGCAGGCCGCGGCGGTCAGGTCAGGCGTGGGGGAGGGTGCCTGCGTCGTGGGTAATGCGGCCGTTCATCAGCGTCAGTGCCACCTCGGTCTTGCCGATCTGGTAGCGGTCCAGCTCGAACAAGTCCTGCTCGAGGATGATGATGTCTGCCCGCTTGCCTTCGGTGATCGAGCCGATCTCCTTTTCCAGGCCCAGTTGATACGCACCGTTGAGGGTATAGGCGGCAATCAGCTGCGGAATGCTCAGGCGTTCGTCGGCATCGGGCATCACCGGCGCACCGGGCTCGCCGCTGAGCTGGCGGGTGTGGCCCGACTCGATATGCTCAACGGGTTTGTGCTGGCAGCGGCACTGGCACACCAGCCCGTCCATGCCGATGGACACGGTCACGCCCTGGTCGATGAAGCTGCGGAACTTGTACATCGAGGCCCAGCGCTTGAAACCGTACGATTGCTGAATGGCCTCGGCATAGGCATCGACCACGCCCCATTGCAGCTGGGTGTTGGCCATGACACCGATGCGGCGAAAGCGCGGGATGTCGTCGGGGTGAGTGAGGAAGGCGTGGGTGATGACGTGGCGGCGCTCGCGCGGCGGGTTGCAGGCGAAAGTGCGCTCGAACACGTCCAGGGCCATGCGCACGGCGGCATCACCCACCGCGTGCACCATCACGTCGATGCCGTTGGCGTCGGCGTTGCGCACATGGTCTTCGAACACGGCTTGCGGCATGGTCGTCGAGCCGCAGCTGTGCGGTTTGTCGCAGTAAGGTTCCAGCAGGTAGGCGGTGTGGTTCAGCTCGGTGCCATCGAGCATCAGCTTGAGGGTCTGTGCCTTGACCAGCGGCGAGGCATAGCGGGCGCGCAGGTCCTGCAGGCAGGCAACCGGGTCATCCTCGGTGCCCATGTTGATGTAACTGCCCACCACGCGCAGTTTCAGGCGCTGCTCGCGCTCCAGTTGCTGCAGGGTTTCGTAGAGCAGGGCTTGGTCGCCGGCGGGGTCGAGAAAGCCTGCATCGAACACGGTGGTGATGCCAGCCGCTACCAGCTTTTCTTGCCAGAACGGGATGGAGCGCAGGTACAGGTCGATGCCTGTGGGCAGGTAACCGGCTTCGCTCAGGCGCTGCATCAGCAACGAATAGGCAGCGCAATCGATGATGATGCCGGTGGGCTCGCCCGTTACCGGGTCTTTCTCGAACCAGCTGGCGCCTTCTTCAACTGGCGGGGTGTCGCGGTCGATGCCGGCGGCTTTCAGGGCGAAGGTGTTGACCCACATGGTGTGGTAATCGGTGGACAACAGGCACACCGGCTTGTCCGGGCAGATTTCGTCCAGCACTTCGCGGCGCAGCCATTCGGCGGGCATCAGCGGCTGGATCCAGCCCATGCCGGTGATGGCCTTCTCGGTCGGGTTGGCCCCGACATAACGCTTGAGCAGGGCCAGCACTTCGCGCGGGTCTTCATGGTTGACCAGCGCCTGGAAAGCGAAGGCGGTGCTCGAGAAGTGCCAGTGCGACTCGACGAAGCCCGGCAGCACCAGCTTGCCGTCGGCATCTACCAGCCGCGTGGCGGGGCCGGCGTGGGCCATGACGCTGGCGTGGTCACCCACGCAGACGATGCGTTCACCGTGCACCGCCACGGCGTTGGCCCAAGGCCGGTGCGGGTCGACGGTGTAGATGCGGGCGTTATGGATGATGAGGTCTGCAGCGGTGCTCATGGCGGCTCCCTGGGTCAAAATGCCGCGCTAGTTTTGCGTCGATAAAAAGTTTTAGTCAATAAAATATTTTTACGAATATGGCGATGTTGTATGCTGGCCATCCCGACCGGTTCGGTTCGACAAAGGTAGTGACGTGAGCGGATTACGCGAACAGCAAAAGGCCCAGCGCCGGGAAACCATCAGCCGTACTGCGCTTGGCCTGTTCGAGGCGCAGGGCTACCAGACCACCACCATGGAACAGATCGCCCGCCTGGCAGCGGTGTCGGTGCCCACGGTGTTTGCCTACTTCGGCAGCAAGCAGGAGATCCTCCTGGAAAAGCTGCGCGAAGCCGACCACCGCGCCGTCACCCAGGCCCGCCGCCGCTTGCCCGAGTTCGAGGATGCGCTGGATGCCTTGTGCTGTTACGAGGAGCACCTCACCGACTATGCGTTCGCGGTGCTACCTGCACCGCTGTGGCGCGAGATGCTGCCGCCCTTGTTGCCGCTGCTGGGCGGTGAGCAGCGCGATCTGCCTGCAGCCTACAAGCGGGTCAACGACGCGCTGGTCGATGAGCTGAAGCATTTGCTGCAAGACCTGTGCGACAGCGGCAAGCTACGGGCGGACCTGGATGTGGGCTATGCCGCGTTCCTGATCAACGACTACGGGCATCTGCAGCTGCTGCGCCTGTGCAACTGCCAGACGCTGGACATGCCCTCGCACCGCGCGCAGGTGCGCAGGTTCATGGCCATGCTGCTGGCCGGCATGCGTGGTTGAGGGCACCTTCATGGCACTGACGCTACGGCTTGCGCAGGTTACCGACCTCCCTTCGATCTACCTGGGCGAGCAGGACTACATCCGCACGTGGGAGCCTGCTCACGAAGCGGCTTGGCAGAACGATCTGCACCGCCACCTGACGCGTTGGGTGGCGCATTTCGAGCGGCTCACCGTGGCATTGATCGACGAGCAATTCGCCGGTTACTCGCTATGGGCACCCACCGAGCACCAGGCCGAGTTGTACACCATCAACGTCAGCCCCAGGTATCGGCGAAGCGGCATTGGCCGGGCGCTGCTGGCGCGCTACAGCGCCGATGCCGCGCAGTCGGGGTTCAGCCGCCTGGTGCTCAGTGTCCGCGAAGACAACCCCGCAAGGCTGATGTACGAACAGTCTGGCTTCGCCTGCACAGGCACCGACCGCCATGGCTACCTGCGTTTCGAAAAAGCAACCCCGGCGCAGGTGTAGACTGTCGTCCCCCTCTTCGAGAGCCTGCTCATGTACGGCTATACCTTGTTGACGCCCCAGCCGGCCGATGTCGATGCGCTGCTGGATTTCCTGCCGCTACTGTATCCAGGCGGGGTACCTATCAAGACCTACACCGTAGAGGGCAACAACACTTGGCCGACCTATGCGGCTGTGGTTGACGACTTTTATCGCGAAGCGGGCAAGGCATGCTGGACCCAATCCGATTATCGGCGCGGTGGCACTGAAGGCCTGCTGAGCAACCCGTCTGCCATCGAGCAGGCCAGCCTGGCCGAGATCCAGCGCATGCTGACCTACTGCGTGAGGGGCGAGCGCTTTTGCGATGGGCACTGGGGGGCAATGATCGAGCAGGGCCACGTGTTGCACATACTGAATCGACTGAAGCGCCTGAGCGAACGTCTGTAAACCCGCGTCTCGGCGGCGGCCAGTGCCTGACGGTATCCAGGCACAAACCTCTTGGATTTGAGTGCCTGCGTAAAATAGAATCACTAGCATTTACGCCATTGCAGGGTATTCCCATGAGCGACGCCGCGACGCCCCCGGAGCACAGCCTGCCCGCCCTGTACCGTGATCACCGTGGCTGGCTGGAAGCCTGGCTGCGCCGGCGCATGGGCAATGCCTGGGATGCGGCCGACCTGAGCCAGGACACCTTCCTCAAAGTGCTGGCCAGCGCCCAGCCGCTGGCAGAAATCCGCGAACCGCGCGCCTACTTGCTGACGGTAGGCAAGCGCCTGCTGAGCAACTTCCACAAGCGTCGCAGCCTGGAGCAGGCCTACCTGGACGCCTTGGCGCAACTCCCCGAACACAGCCTGCCGTCGCCGGAGCAGCGCTGGATACTGCTGGAAACCCTGCAAGCAATCGAGGAGTTGCTCGATGGCCTCAAGGCCCCGGTACGCAAGGCGTTCCTTTGGAGCCAGCTGGAAGGCCTGACCTACCGCGAAATTGCCGAGCGCCTAGACATTTGCGAACGCACCGTAAAACGCTACATGGCGCAGGCCTACGAGCACTGCCTGCTGGCGCAGCTGTAATGGCTGCGCCTTGCGTAGAGGCCCGCGAAGTGGTGCGTGCCGCAGCGCGCTGGCTGGCGCTGCTGGAGTCGGGCGATGCCACTGAGGGCGACCTCCAGCGCCTGGCGCAATGGCGCGCCAGCAGCAGCCTTAACGAAAGCGCCTGGCAAAAAGCCCAGTTGCTGCGCCAGCGCTTCGCTCAGCTGCCGGGCGAACTGGCAATGGCGACGCTGGACCGCCCGGATGCCGGGCGCCGTGCCCTGCTCAAGCAGGCGCTTGGGGTGGCCGCAGTGGTCCCGGCCGCCTGGTTGCTTGGCCGGCAGGTGCCGTTGGAGGCGTGGGCTGCCGACGTGCACACTGCTGTGGGTGAGCGCAGGCGATTGCTGTTGAGCGATGGCACCGCCTTGCAGTTGAACACCGACAGTGCAGTCAACATCGATCTGGCTGCACGAAGGCTGACGCTGGTACGCGGCGAGGTTGCTATCACGGTTCCCACCGGCGTCAGCATGATGGTGCAGGTGCCCTTTGGCCGCGTTGCCGTCAGCGCTGGCGAGGCCTGTATTCGCCTGTTCGATCAGGCCTGCCAGGTTGCGGTGATCCACGGCACGGCCAGCTTGCAACCGCTGCGCGGGGCAGCCTTGGCGTTGCAGGCAGGGCAGCAGGCCAGCCTGCAAGCCACAGGCGTTGGCACTGTAACGGTGCTGGATGATCTGCTGCTGGGCTGGCGTGACGGTGTGCTAAGGCTGGACGACCGGCCATTGGGCGACCTGCTGCGCGAATTGCGCAGGTACCGCGCCGGTGTGCTGCGTTGGCAACCGGCGCTGGAAACCCTGCGCGTTACCGGCACCTTCCGCCTCGACGACACCGACCGCGTGCTGGCATTGCTGGCTGCCAGCCTGCCACTGGAGGTGCATGCACGTACCCGTTACTGGGTTACGCTGGCGGCGCGAGAAAATCGCGCGTGAGGCTGTCCCCTTTTTCCTACTCGCCGGTCATCAGCAGTAGGAAACAATAACGGGAGCCTCGTTCGATGCCTGCAGTACTGCCTTGCCGCCCACGCCCATGGATGCACCTGGGGTTCACCCTGAGCCTGCTGTTGAGCTCACCCGCCTGGGCCGATGACCTTGCCCGGCGCGCCTACCAAGTGCCCGCGGGCAGCCTGGGCGCCGCATTAACCCGCTTTGCCGACCAGGCAGGTGTTAGCCTCTCGCTGGACCCGGCGTTGCTCAACGGCCGGCAGAGTCAGGGGCTGTCTGGCAGCTACAGCGTGGCCGAAGGCTTCCTGCAGTTATTGCAGGGCAGTGGCCTGCAACTGCAGCAGGTAGGCGAGGGCGCTTACACCCTGGTACCTGCACCGCAGGGCGCCGATGCGCTGGAACTCGCGCCCACCAGCATCGTGGGGGGAGCTGTGGCTGGCGGCGACGCTCAGCCCTATGCCGGCGGCCAGGTGGCACGCCGAGGCGCGCAAGGCCTGCTCGGTTCGCGCGACTTCATGGACACGCCGTTCAGCATCACCACCTACACCAGCGAACTGGTGAAGAACCAGCAGGCGCGCACCCTGGGCGACCTGATTGCCAGCGACCCGTCGGTGCGCGCCACCAACCCGGCAGGTGGGCGTTTCGAGCAGTTCACCATTCGCGGCTTCAGCCTGTTCAACAGCGATGTGGCCTACAACGGCCTGTACGGCATCCTGCCGACGTATTCCATCGACATGGAAATGGCCGACCGGGTCGACATCATCAAAGGCCCGAGCCAGCTGATCAATGGCATCTCGCCCCGTGGCAGCGTGGGCGGCGGCATCAACGTGGTGCCCAAGCGCGCGGGCGAGACGGCCATCACCGAGTTCACCGGCAGCTATGCCTCGAACAGCCAGGCGGGCGGCGCGGTGGATATTGGCCGGCGCTTTGGCGAAGGCGACCGGTTCGGCGTGCGCTTCAACGGGGTGAAGCAGGCGGGCGATACCGAGTGGGACCACCAGCGCGTCGAGCGCGAAATGGCCGTGCTAGGCCTGGACTTTCGCGGTGAGCGCCTGCGCCTTTCGGCCGACCTTGGCCACACCGAACGCGACACCGATGCGCCGCAGGAACGGGTGCTGGTCAGCGCTAATGCCAAGGTCCCGACCGCCGACGACGTGCGCCACAACTACGCCCAGGCCTGGAGCCAGGCGCGCACCAACGACACCTTTGGTGCGCTGAATGCCGAGTACGACATCAGCGATTCATTGCTGGCGTATGGTGCGGTCGGTGCGCGAAAGAGCAACCATGATTTCCTGCGGCATAACGTATCGATCATCAACGATGCCGGCGACTTCACCGTGCAGCCGCGTGACTTCACCCGCGATGAATCGGTGCGCACCGCCATGGCCGGGCTGCGCAACTGGTTCCGCACCGGCCCGGTCAGCCATGAGCTGAACCTGTCGGCCAGCTACTTCTACATGGACTTCGAAAACGGCGGCGCGCGCTATGCCTCCGCGCCCAGCAACCTCTACAACCCGGTCGCGACACCCACGCCAGGCACGCCCACGCGCATCGACCCCAAGGTGTACACGGAAAACCGTTTCAGCGGGCTGGCGCTGGCCGACACCCTTGGGTTTTTCGACGACCGCCTATTGCTGACACTCGGAGCCCGCTGGCAGCGGGTGCAGGTAGATGACTGGAGCGACGGCGTCAAAGGTGACACCGCTTATGACGAGGAGAAGGTTTCGCCTTCGGGCGGTGCGCTGCTCAAGGTGACCGACCAGCTGTCGCTGTACGCCAACTACATGGAGGGCCTGAGCCAGGGCAAGATCGCCCCGTCGACCTCGGTCAACGAAGACCAGATCTTCCCGCCGTTCACCAGCCGCCAGGTCGAGGTCGGGGCCAAGTACGACCTGGGCCGCGTCGCCTTCACCGCCAGCGCCTTTCGCATTCGCCAGCCCGCCTACGAGACCAACGCCCAGTCACGGGTGTTCGGCCCCAACGGCAAGCGCGACAACCGCGGCATCGAGCTCAGCGTATTCGGCGAACCCCTCAGCGGCGTTCGCCTGCTGGGTGGGGTGATGTATATCGACAGCGAGCTGACCAACACCGTGGGCGGCACCTTTGACGGCAACCGTGCACCGGCGACGCCTGAGTACAACGTCAACCTTGGCGCCGAATGGGATGTACCCGGGCTGGCCGGGCTGACCTTGACCGCGCGCGGCATTCACTCCAGCTCGCAGTTCCTTGACCAGGGCAACAGCAAGCAGATTGACAGCTGGGAGCGCTTCGACCTTGGCGCGCGGTATGCCTTCAAGGTCGATGCCACCCAGGTCACCTTGCGTGCCAGTGTCGAGAACGTACTGGATGAACGCTACTGGGCCTCGGCCGGGGCGTCGGATGACAGCGAGCCGGGGCTGACGCTGTCCACGCCCCGGACCTGGCTGCTGTCGGCGACCCTGGGCTTTTGACCTGAAAGCGGTCGCAATCACCCGCGCCTTGTCTGGCACTGCGCAGATACCGGTTTTACGACTGCTGCGCAGCCGATCGCAGGCAAGCCAGCTCCTACAGGGCAAAGCCCACGGCCGTACCGCTGCGTCCGTGCAGCACAAACCCGCGACCTGGCTGCTGTCGGCGATCCTGGGCTTTTGACCAAAGTCTGAAAGCGATCGCAATCCCTGTAGGAGCTGGCTTGCCTGCGATCGGCTGCGAAGCAGTCGTAAATGCTGCATCCGCATAACGTCTGGCACAACGCAGATACCGGTTTTACGACTGCTACGCAGCCGATCGCAGGCAAGCCAGCTCCTACAGACAAACCCTAAGGCGTACCATTGCGTCCGTGCAGCACAAACCCTGGCCGGTCCGTCAGGCGCTTGAAATATTCACTGACCGCCGGCAACGGCGGGTGCTCGAAGGGCGTTTCGAACCAGCGGTTGACCGACAGCCCGATGGGGATGTCCGCCAGGGTGAAGCGGTCCCCGGCGACGTAGGCGCCGGTCGCGGTCAATTGCTGGTCGAGGATGCCCATGTACCGCGACCAGTCTGCGCACCCTGCGGCGAGCGCCTGGGCGTCCTGATGCGCAGGCGAATGCCGTACCAGCGACATGAACGCGTAGCTCCAGGACCGGTTCAGGTCCGAGGCCTGCCAGTCGATCCACTGATCCACACGGGCCCTGGCTTTCGCCTCGGTCGGGTACACCGCCGCATCGCCATAACGCGTGGCCAGGTAGCGGATGATGGTGTTGGATTCCCACAGCGTGAAGTCGCCGTCCTGAATCACCGGGACCATGGCGTTGGGGTTCAACGCCAGGAACTGCGGGGCGTCGGTCGCTTGGAAGCCCGTGCCCCAGTCTTCGCGTTCAAAAGGGATATCGAATTCGCTGCAGGCCCACAGGACCTTGCGCACGTTGATGGAAGACGCCCTGCCCAATATCCGTAACATGCTGTCAGTCCTTTACCGGGAAGCGCCGATCGTCAACCACGGCCCTTCCTCGGTCAAGCGCAAAAACAGCGGTCAGTAACGCACCTCCACCCCCACGTACGCCCCGACCCCGTCGCCCGGCCAGAAGGCCGCCGTGTCCTGCCCGCCTGCGTTGTACACCGGCGTGATGGCCGTCACATAGGCCTTGTTGGCGAGGTTCTTCAGGTCCAGCGAGACCTTCCAGTTACCCTTGGGCGCTTCATAGCCCAGGTTCGCCCCCCAGATGGTGTAGGACGGCGCGTACAGGCTGTTGGCGTAGTCCGCTGCGGTGCGCGACGCCGACTGCACATTCACCCCGGTGTACCAGCCACTGTGGTCCTGGTATTGCAGCTCGCCTTGGTAGATATGCTTGGGCACGCCCGGTAGCTGGTTGTCGCCGAAATTTTCGTCGTGGCGGTAGTAGAAGTCGTTGTAGGTGTACACCTGGCGCCAGCGCACCAGGTCGCCCTGGCCGTTTTCCCACAGGCGCGTACTAAGGCCGGCCTCGACGCCCTGGTGGATGGTCGGCGAGGCATTGAACGCGCCAGTGACCGCTGCGGCGGTGGAGGTGGCGGGGATGATCTGCACGTTCAGCAGCTCGTCGTGGATCCACGAGCGGTACAGCGCCAGGCTACCGTCGAAGATGCCATGCGAGCCCTTGATGCCGACCTCGAAGGTGTTGGCCTTCTGTTCGACCAGCGGGCGGATGTACGGCAGGGCAGGGCCGGAGCCGGAGTATTCCCACGAGGCAGGTGGGTCGATGCTGCGGCTGAAGTTGGTGAACAGCTGCAGGTTGGGGCTGAACTCGTAGCGCAGGCCGATACGTGGGGCCACGCTCCAGTTGTCGTAGTCCACGTGCTGCGGGAAGGCCGTGGTGTTGGGGTTGACCGCGTGGTCGATGTCGACCTTGCGCCGCACGTTGACGAACGACACGCCGCTGGTAAGCCACAGGTTGTCGACCAGGTTGAGGTCGTTGCCCAGCGCGATCACCCGGTCGAACGAGTCCTTGTAGTCGACTTTCTTCAGCGACACCTTGTCGTCGTTGGCCGAGTTCACCCCGCCACGCAGGTGCTGGGTGGAGGTGAAGGCGATGTTGCTGCGGCTTTCATGGCCGAACAGGGTATCGACGCGGTCGTAGCCCAGCAGCAGGCCGAGGTCGTGCCAGTCCCAGTAGCTGGGGTTGCTCGGGCTGCGCGGGCTGTTGGTGTGGCGGTAGTCGTGGTACGACAGGCCAACGGTCAGGCGGGCGTCATCGTCGAAGGTGTAGGTGGTCTTGCTGCCCAGCCAGATACTGCCCGGGCGGCGCGCACCGGCACCGCTGCTTTCGGCGGTGGCGCTGGCACGGCGGCTGTGGTGCAGGGCGCCATCGAGCGTGGTGGCGCTGGGGTCGTTGTGGCTTTCGTCGCGGTAGCGCAGCAGCAGGCGGGTTTCCAGTTTCGGGCTGAAGCGGTAACCGGCGTTGGCAACGATGCCCGAGCTCTTCGACAAGCTGTAGTCGCGGTAGCCTTCGTTGCGGTAATTGTCGGCTTGCAGGTAGTAGTCCAGGTCGCCTTCGACACCGCCGTAGCTGATGCTTTGCTTCTGGTAGTGGTAGCTGCCGGCCTCGGCGCGCACGCGCAGGCCGGGGGCGCTGTAGCCGCTGTGGTTGACGAAGTTCACCGCGCCGCCCAGGGTCAGCGCGCCGTACTGGAAGGCGTTGGCGCCACGCAGTATCTCGGTGTAGTTGACACCGCTGGTGTTGAGGAACTCGTAGGGCGTACCGCCCGGGCCGGTCAGCGGCAGGCCGTCGAAGAGGAACTTGATGCCCTCGCGAAAGTAACCCGGCGAGGTGTTGGCACCCGAGCCGCGGATCGAGATTTTCGCCGCATCGTTGCCGCCGGTGGACTGTACGAACACACCGGGCTGGTAGGCAAGGGTGTCCTGCAGGGTGGCGGTGCGGCCCTTGGCGACTTCTTCGCTGTCGACCACGCTGGTGCCGCCGGGCACTTCGGCCAGTGCGCTGGCGGCCTGTTGCACTTCGGTCTGCTTGTTGCCCTGCACGGTCACCGTGCCCAGGGCCTGGTCAGCCGCCAGTACCGTGACCGGGGCCAGCAGGGCCGTGGCCACGGTGGCCAGGGCGGCCTGGCGGATGGCCAGGCGCAGTGGATGGGGTTGAATCGCACGCATCGTCGTATTCCTTGAAAGTCATCGTAGGTCCTCGGCGTTCTATGGGAATAGTCAGGCCTGTCGCAAAGTGCAGGAGCAGTTTTTGTGCCAGATGGCAAAGTGCCGGAAGTTGTGGGGTTGGTCGGTTGTTGCAAATAACCCAGTGAACAAAACAACAAGTTTTGTTGCGCGGATGTTGGCGGTTGAACAGTTGTTGTTATATGCAAATTACCAAATCAAAGCCTCGCCCCAGAGGGGCTGCATCACTGCTGATGTTCGCTCTGCAACAGGCAATGAACAGTTTGTGTGGCATCACAACTTGCCACCCTGAAAAAGCCCAGCAAATAGGCGGCAAAAGGCTGGCACGACTACTGCAATACCCTTTGCAAAGCAGTTTGGCGATCTTCGCAACCGTCGCGAATATCAGCCTTATATATAAAGGGAGTATGTGCAGTGCGTGCGAAAGTTCGACCCTACAGTCACTCGCTGGCCACGGCCGCCAGCCTGCCGGTGTTGCTGACGCTGCTCTGCCCAGCCGTGGTAGCCGAGGCGGCGGAGTCTACCCTGCAAACCGTGACGGTCACCGGCGCAGCGGCCACCGGCGCGCAGCAGAACCAGAAGCGCCTGCAGAAGGTTGCCGGCAACACGGCGGTGGTCGACAACCGCCAGGTCGAACAAGGCCGTGCGGCCAACGCCGAGGACGTACTGGCGATGCAACCGGGCGTGTTCGCCCAAGGCACCAGCGGTACTGCAGCGAACAAGATCTCCATCCGCGGCTCGGGCCTGAACACCTTCTACCAAGGCTATGTATTGGGTACCAAGTTCCTCTTCGACGGCCTGCCGATCACCGGCCCCGGCGGTACGCAGGAAGACTTCCTCGACATGCAGGCGGTGGACTACACCGAAGTGCTCTACGGCGCCAACGCCTACGAATACGCTGCGTTGTCGCTGGGCGGGGCGATCAACATGGTCAGCAAGACCGGGCGCACCGACCCGGGCAACTACGCCCGCTTCGAGGTGGGCAGCTACGGCTACCGCAAGCAGCAGTTGAGCACCGGGGGCGTGGTCGGCGACAGCGACTACTACATCAACGTGCTGCACAACGAACGCGACGGCTACCAGGACCATGCCAGCAACGAGGGCCGTGGCCTCGCCGCCAACTTCGGCCACGTGTTCAGCCCCAAGCTTCAGACGCGGTTGTTCGTCAAATACCGTGAAGAGCAGTTGATCAATGGCAACACCCTGACACGCCAGCAGCTCAAGCACGACCCGCGCAGCAACGTCGCACCCACCGGCCGGCGCAAGGACGGCACCACCTTCGTCGGCAACAACACCACCTACACCTTCGATGACGGTAACCAGCTCGAAGTGGGCGCTGCGTACAACAACTACCCGCTGCTCAACGGCTGGCGCTACGCCGTGGCGCCGCAGGACTGGCGGTCCAAGGACATCAGCCTGAGCCTGCGCTACCTGCGCACCGGTGACCGCTTTCTCGGCCTGCCCAGCACCAGCAGCATCATCTTCAGCAACACCCGCGCATACCTCGCCGACGTGAAGGCCCATAGCCGCGCCACGGGCGCGAAAATTCAGGAAACCAACTACACCGGCTCACGCGACACCGTGCTGACCTTTGCCAACGAACTGCAACTGGCGGACGACCTGTGGCTGTCGTCCGGGCTGTCGTTCATCAATATCCGCCGCAAGGCCGAAATCGAAGGCACCACCCTCGCAACGGCCAACCCCAGCAACTTCCCCACCCGTGTCGAGTACGTAGAGAACGACCTGGCCCCGCGCCTGGGCCTGCGCTACCAGATCAACCCCGACTTCACCGTGTTCAGCAACGTCAGCCGCAGCATCGACCCGCCCGTAACCTGGCAGCTGGGCTCCACCAGCAACCCGTTCCTGTACGACGTGCGGCCGCAGAAGGCGACCACGTTCGAGGTGGGTGTGCGTGGCAGCCACGGTATCTTCGACGGCAGCCTGACGCTGTACCGCTCGTGGGTGCAAAAGGAGCTGCTGACCGTGGTGGTGCGCCAGGCCTCCGCCACTCAGGACCAGCTCACCGCCACCTCCAACGCCAGCCCGACCATTCACCAGGGCATCGAAGCCGGGCTCAACGCCTTGCTCTGGGCTGGCGCCAACGGCGATACCCTGGACCTGCGCCAGGCCTACACGCTCAACGACTTCCACTACCGCCACGACGACACCTTCGGCGGCAACGAACTGCCCAGCCTGCCGCGTCAGGTGTACCAGGCCGAGCTGGCCTACCGCCAGGCCAGCGGCTTCTACGCCTCGCTCAACCTGCGCACCGCCAGCAGCTATTACATCGACTACGCCAACACCTGGCAGGCACCGTCATACGTGTTGTGGGGCGCCAAGGTCGGTTACCAGGCGCCGAGCAAGCGGTGGGAGGTGTTCGCCGACCTGCGCAACCTCACCGACGAGCGCTACGCCAGCGCGGCCAACACCGCCTACAACGCCAATGGCGGTGACTCGGCCAACTTCTACCCGGGGGACGCCTTTTCGGTGACCACTGGCGTGGCGTTCCGATTCTGATGCGCGCGCCGCTGCAGCACCTCATCCCACTGGCCGGCGCGCTGTTGCTGGCCGCTTGCTCGCCGCCCACGCCACCGGACACCGCCAGCACCCTCAAGGGTGAAACGGTGCGCGACGAGGGCGGTGTACTGCGCTACGCGCCGGGTGATTTTGTCGAACAGCAGCCGGGCCGGCGCGGCGGCACCTTGCGCGTGTCTGCCGCAGGCGACGCTGGCAGCTTCGACATACATGCGCTGTCCCACGGCAACATTGCCTGGATGGGCCGGGTATTGTTCGACTGCCTGGTCTACCAGACCGAAGACGGCACCCTGACGCCGTGGCTGGCAAAAAGCTGGGACATCAGCGCCGATGGCCTGACTTACACCTTTCACCTACGCGACGACGTCACCTTCAGCGACGGCGAGCGCTTCAATGCCGAAGCGGTACGGGTCAACCTCGAACACATGCGCGACCCGAAGACCAAGTCGCCGCTGGCTGCCGCCTATATCGCGCCGTACCTGAAGGGCCGCGTGGTCGATGAGTTCACCTTCGAGGCCACCTTGCGCGAGCCCTATGCGCCGTTCCTCGATGTGCTGTCGCAAGGCTGGCTGGGGATGATCTCGCCGCGGCAAATCCTCGAGGCGCCCGCGACCATCGCCAGCAAACCCATCGGCAGCGGCCCGTTCGTGCTCACCCGTTGGGTGCGTGTGCAGGGTGCCACCTTCGAGCGCCGCCGTGGCTACAACTGGGCGCCGCCCGCCACGCACCACCAGGGCGAGGCCTACCTTGACCGCATAGAGCTGAGCTACGTGCCCGAAGCCATGATCCGCTACACCTCGCTGGAGGCCGGCGACAGCGACATGGCCCTGGATGCACCGGCGCAAAATGCCGAGGCAATCCGCGCCAACCCGGGCCTGGTGTTGCGCAGCCGCATCCGCAAAGGTATCCCGTTTCGCAGCATCACCTTCAATGTCGAGCGCGCGCCGTTCGATGACGTGCGCGTGCGTCAGGCCGTGGCCAAGGCTATCGACCGCCAGGGCTTGGCGTGGATTTCCGGTTTTGGCGAATACCTGGCCAACGACGGCTTCCTGGCCGTCAACACACCCGGCTACGACCCGACGGCCCAGGCGGCACTGGCGTTTGACCCGGCAGCGGCCAACCGCCTGCTCGATGCTGCCGGCTGGACCGGCCGAGATGACCAAGGCTTTCGTACCCGCAACGGCCAACGCCTGGCCGCGACCCTGCTGACCTACGACAACCCGGCATTCCCCGCCAACGTCGCCGTCGCCACCCAGGCCGACCTGCGCAAGGTCGGTTTCGACCTGGACATCCAGTTGCTGCCCATCACCCGGGTTTCCGAGCTGCGCTATGCCGGCGACTTCGATGCGCTCGGCGGTGGCTACTGGCACACCAACACCGCCGATGGGCTGTACATCCTCTACCACAGCCAGTCGATCCCGAGCGCCCGCATGCTTGGGCAGAACGTTGGGCATTTCCGCGATGCGCAGGTTGACCAGCTGCTGGGCGAGGCCCGCGGCAGCACCGACCCGGCGCGCCGCCAGCAGCTGTACCGCGAGGCCCAGCAACGCCTTGCCCAGACCATGCCGTCGGTGCCCTCGGTGGAGGCGCAGATGCTGCTGGCCTACCGCAAGGCCGTCGGCGGTGTGCTGTTCGACGGTTCGCACAACGTTCCCCTGTTCACCGGCGTGTGGCTGGCCAAGGAGCAACCATGAAACTGCTGCCAACCCTGCTGCGCCGCTTGCGTGACGGCGTGATCGTGCTGTGGGCTGCCGCCACGCTGACCTTCATCGCCGTGCAGCAGAGTGCCGGCGATACCGCACTGGCCATCCTCGGTGGGCCGGACGCCATGCCCACGCCAGCGATGCTCGCCCAGGTGCGTGCCGATTACGGCCTCGATGAACCGCTGTGGGTGCAATACGGCCGCTACCTGGCGCGGCTGGCGCAGGGCGACCTGGGCGAGTCGTACCGCTTGCGCATCCCGGTCAGCCAGGCCATCGGCGAGCAGGTCGGTGCAACCTTGGCCCTGGCCAGCACCGCGGCGCTGCTGGCGGTGCTGTTGGCGCTGGTGTCGGCACTGCTCACCGCCAACCGCGGCCGGCGCCTGCGCGCGCTGGTGTCGGGTGTGGAGCTGGTGCTGTCGTCGACCCCCAACTTCGTCATCGGCACCTTGCTGCTGCTGGCCTTCGCCTTCTACTTCCACGTGCTGCCGCCCTCTGGTTCGAGCGGTTGGCGCTCGCTGGTGCTGCCGACCCTGGCCCTGGCGTTGCCGATTGCCGCGGTGCTGGCCCAGGTGCTGCGCCAGTCGCTGGAGCAGGTGCTGGAGCAACCCTTCATCACCCAGGCCCGGGCGCGCGGCATGTCCGACACCGCCGTACGCCTGCGCCATGCCCTGCGCCACGCGCTGGTGCCGCTGGTAACCCTGGCCGGCTACGTGCTCGCCAGCCTGCTGGGCGGCGCGGTGGTGCTGGAACTGCTGTTCGGCCGCCAGGGCATCGGCCGGCTGATGCTCGAAGCCACCGGCAACAAGGACGTGCCCCTGGTACTGGGCGTGACCCTGCTGGCGGCAGCCATCTACGTGCTGGTGAACCTGCTGGTGGACCTGCTGACCCAGGCCATCGACCCGCGCACCGCGCGCCGCTGAATTCAACAGAAAGGAACCTTCATGAGTCAAACACCCCTTACCGACGCCGAACTGGATGCACGCTTCGCGCCTGTGTATGCCCGCATCGCCGAGGGCGCTGTGGAACGTGAGCAGCAGCGCACCCTGGCCTTCGAGCCCGTCGCCTGGTTACGCGCGGCGGGCCTGGGGGCCTTGCGTGTGCCGCGCAGCCACGGTGGCCTCGGTGCCAGCCTGCCGCAGTTGCTGCGCCAGCTGGTGCGCCTGGGCCAGGCCGATTCCAACCTGCCGCAGATCTTCCGTGCCCACTTCGGCTTCGTCGAAGGGCGCCTGGCGTCCAACGATGCCGCCTCGCAGGACTACTGGTTCGCCCGCGTGGCAGCCGGTGAGCTGTGGGGCGCGGCCATGGCCGAACGCACCGACAGCACCGGCAATACCGTGCAGCTCAGCGACGCTGACGACGGCTACCGCCTGGACGGCGAGAAGTACTACTGCACCGGCACCCTGTACGCCGACTGGGTGGCAGCGGTTGCCAACCATGGCGATGATTTCGTCAGCCTGGCGGTGCCCACCCGTGCTGCGGGGGTGGAGCGGGCCGATGACTGGGACGGGTTCGGCCAGCGCCTGACCGGCAGCGGCACCACGCGCTTTACCCAGGTGGCGGTGCAACCGCAGCACCTGCTGCGGCGCTTCGCCAAGGGCGAACTGCGCGCCGAATCCTACCTCACGGCGTTCTACCAGGCTGTGCACCTGGCCACCCTGGCCGGCATCGGCCGCGCCGTGTTGGCCGATGCCGTGGCCTTCGTTCAGGGCCGCACCCGTGCCTTCGGCGTGCCGGGCCAGTCGCAGCCGGCCGATGACCCACTGGTGCAAGCGGTGATCGGGCGCCTGGCAAGCCTGGCCTTCGCCGCCGAAGCGCAGGTGACGGCGGTGGGCCAGAGCCTGCAGGCCGTGTTCGAAGCCGGGCAGGCGGGCGAGGTGCCGGAGCAGCTGTACACCGATGCCGAGATCCACACCTTCCAGGCTCAGCAAATCGTGCTGCCGCAGGTGCTGCAGGCCAGCACCTTGCTGTTTGAAGTTGGCGGCGCTTCGGCCACCAGCAATGCCCGGCGCCTCGACCGCCACTGGCGCAACGCCCGCACCCTGGCCTCGCACAACCCGGCCATCTACCGCGAGCAGGCCTTGGGCAACTACTACCTCAACGGCATCAGCCCGGCCCAGGCCTGGCGTGCCCGCCAGGCCGCCGCCAGCGAAGGGCAGGGCAGCGGCGACGAAGCCAGCGCGGTCTGAACAGGAGAACCACCATGAGCAACAAACCCGCACAGATGAGCCTGGGCATGAACATCCTAGGCTTCGGTTCGCACGCCGGCGCCTGGCGCCAGGGCGAGGCGGCGATCGACGCCTACATCGACGTCAACTACTACCGCGACATCGCCCGTTTGTCCGAGCGTGGCTGCCTGGATGCGATCTTCCTCGCCGATGGCCCGGCACTGCCGCCGGATGTTTCCAGCCAGCCCGGCGGGCGCCTGGAGCCGACCGTGCTGCTGACCGCAGTGGCCGCCGCCACCGATCGCATCGGTGTGATCGCCACCTGCTCAAGCACCTACAACGAGCCGTTCAACCTGGCCCGGCGCATCGCCTCGCTGGACCACATCAGCGGTGGCCGCGCGGCCTGGAACGTGGTTACCAATGCCGGTGACGCGGCGGCGCAGAACTTCGGCCTGGCGGGTGCGCCGTTGCATGTGGACCGCTATGGCCGTGCCGAAGAGTTTGTCGATGTGACGCTCAAACTGTGGGACAGCTGGGAGGACGACGCAGTAATCGGTGACCGCGCCGGCGGGCGCTTTGCCGACCCGCGCAAGGTCCACACCCTGGACTTTCAGGGCAAGCACTTTCAGGTCAAGGGCCCGCTGAACCTGCCGCGCTCGCCGCAGGGCCGGCCAGTGCTGGTGCAGGCAGGCTCTTCCGAAGGCGGCAAGGCGCTGGGTTCGCGCTACGCCGATGCGATCTTCACCACCCAGACCACCCTGGCCGACGGGCTGGCGTTTTATCAAGAAATGAAAGCCCGGGCCAAGGCCTGGGGGCGTAACCCGCAGCACCTGAAAATCATGCCAGGGCTGTCGACGGTGATCGGCAGTACCGAAGCCGAAGCGCATGCGCGGTTCGACGAGCTCAACGCCTGGCATGGCGAGCATGGCCTGCTGCAGCAAGTGGCCGGGCGCATCGGCATCGATGCCAGCCAGCTGGACCCGGACGCGCCGCTGCCCTGGGCGAAGATTGGCGCGGTGGCGGATTTCGAGCGCGGTTCGCACGGGTTCCTGGAGGCCCAACTGAACCTCGCGCGCAGCGAGAACCTGACCATTCGCCAGCTGTCGCGGCGGATTCTGGTGGGGCACCGGTTGGCGGTGGGCACCCCGGAGCAGGTCGCCGACACCCTTGCCGAGTGGTTCCTGGCGGGCGCGGGCGATGGCTTCAACATCATGCCCGACATGTTCCCCTCGGGCGCCCGCGTGTTTGTCGAGGAGGTGGTGCCGTTGCTGCAAAAACGCGGGCTGTTCCGCACCGAGTACAGCGGCACGACGCTGCGCGAGCACCTGGGGTTGCCGAAGGCGGTGAACCAGTTTGCCGAGGCCAGGCGCGAGACAGCGCCGGCTGTTTAAGGGGGCGCTGCGCCCCCCATTCGCGGGGCAAGCCCGCTCCCACAGAGACCACCACCGGCCCTGTAGGAGCTGGCTTGCCGGCGATGGGCTGCAAAGCAGCCCCAAGATCCACCCTTCACCCCATCACCCAAGGATTCACACCATGCTCTATCGCCCACTAGGCCACGCCGACCTGCAAGTCAGCCTGCTCAGCCTCGGCACCATGACCTGGGGCCACCAGAACACCGAACAGGACGCCCACCAGCAACTAGACGCCGCCATCGCCGCCGGTATCAATTTCATCGACACCGCCGAGATGTACCCCACGCCCACCCGGGCTGAAACCTGGACCACCACCGAGCGTTACATCGGCACCTGGCTGGCCGCCCGTGGCCAGCGCGACAAGGTATTGCTGGCCAGCAAGATCGCCGGCCCCGCCCGCGACCCAGGGGCCCAGGCGCACATCCGCGATGGCCTGTCGCACCACGACCGCAAGAACATCGTTGCCGCGCTGGAGGGCAGCCTGCGCCGCTTGCAGACCGATTACCTGGACCTCTACCAACTGCATTGGCCCGACCGCAGCAGCAACTTCTTCGGCATCCGCGAATACCCCTATGCCGACGACCATCCGCAAACCGCCGCCATCGAAGAAACCCTCGCCGTGCTCGACGAGCAGGTCAAAGCCGGCAAGGTGCGCCACATTGGCGTGTCCAACGAAACGCCATGGGGCGTGGCGCGTTTCCTGCGCCACAGCGAGGACCAGCACCTTGCGCGTATTGCCAGCATCCAGAACCCCTACAGCCTGCTCAACCGCCAGTACGAGAATGGGCTGTCGGAGTTCAGCCACCGCGAAGGCATCAGCCTGCTGGCCTACTCGCCGCTGGCTTTCGGCGCGCTCACCGGCAAATACCTGAACGGCGCACGGCCAGAAGGCTCACGGCTGTCGTCGGTGTACCGCACCTTCAACCGCTACGGCAGCGAGGAGGCCAACAGCGCCATTGCCAGCTATGTGCAGATAGCCCGCGCGCACGGCCTGACGCCGGCGCAGCTGGCCCTGGCCTTCGTCATCCGCCAGCCGTTCGTGGCCAGCGCTATAACCGGGCAAACCACCTTGGCGCAGTTGCAGGAAAACCTCAGTGCGCTGGACGTGCAGCTCAGTGACGACGTGCTGGCCGAGATCCAGGCCGTGCACCGGCGCATCCCCAACCCTTCGCCGTGAGGTGAATGGCAAGGGCTTAGCCCCGCGAAGCGGCCGGCACAGGCACCACAAAAAAAAGGACTGACATGACCGCAATTGCACTCACCCCTCCAACATCGATCAGCCGCTCCATCTGGCCATCCCGCCCTGGCCTGTGGCTGGCCTGGGCCATGCTCGGCCTGTTACTGCTGGCTGTGGCGCTGCCCAGTTGGCTCTCCCCAGCCGACCCGCTGGCCGCCGACGCGCGGCTGGCTTACCAACCGCCCAGCAGCGCCTTCTGGCTGGGCACCGACGAAAACGGCCGTGACCTGCTCAGCCGCCTTGTCCACGGCGCCCGGCCATCACTGTTCATCGGCCTGGCCGCCACCCTGGTCGGCCTGGGCCTGGGCACATTGCTCGGCCTGCTGGCGGGGCTCAGCCCGCACTGGCTGGACAACCTGCTGATGCGCGCGGTGGACGTGTTGCTGGCGTTCCCCGACCTGCTGCTGGCGCTGGTAATCATTACCTTGTTCGGCCAGGGCACCACCAACCTGATCCTTGCCGTAGGGGTCGCTTCGGTGCCGCGCTATGCCCGGCTGGTGCGTGCGCAAACCCTGACCATCCGCCATGCCGGTTTCGTCGAGGCGGCAGTGACCCTGGGCCGCAGGCCTGTGGCGGTGGTTCTGACGCACGTGCTGCCCAACGCCGTGCAGCCCGTGCTGATCCTCGCCTGTATCGGCCTCGGTGGCGCGATCACCGCCGCCGCCGCCCTGAGCTTTCTCGGTTTTGGCGCACCACCACCGGCAGCGGAGTGGGGCGCGATGATGGCGGTGGCCCGCAACTTCATGGCCAACGCGCCCTGGCTGATGGCCTGGCCGGCGCTGGCGATCACCTTGACTGTCATTTCCATCAGCGTCATCGGCCGTGACTGGCTGCGGCGCAGTGAGGGTAGAAGCGTATGAGCAACTTCGACACACAGCCACCGCTGGTGGATATTCGCGACCTGCGGGTGGGCTTCAAGGGCGTACCGGTGGTGCGCGGCGTCAACCTGCAGCTGCACGCCGGGCAGTGCCTGGCGCTGGTGGGCGAATCCGGCTCGGGCAAGAGCGTGACCGCGCGCACCTTGGTTGGCCTGACCGGCCTGGGGGCTGACGTGCAGGCGCAACGGTTGGCCTTTGCCGGGCAAGACCTGCGCGGGCTTGACGAGGCCGCGTGGCAGCGCTTGCGTGGCGGGCGCATCGGTTTTGTCATGCAGGACGCGCTGGGCTCGCTCGACCCCCTTCGCCGCGTGGGCGCCGAGATCGAGGAGCCGCTGTACCTGCACACCCGGCTAGGCGCCGAGCAGCGCCGCCTGCACGTGCTGGAGCTGTTGCGGCAAGTCGGTGTGCCAGAGCCGCAGGTGCGGGCACGGCAGTACCCGTGGCAACTGTCGGGCGGCTTGCGCCAGCGTGCGCTGATTGCCTCGGCCATCGCCTGCCAGCCACGGCTGCTGATTGCCGACGAGCCGACCACCGCGCTCGACGCCACGGTGCAGGCGCAGATCCTCGACCTGCTGGAGCAGCTGCGTGCCCGTGACAACAGCTTGCTGATGGTCAGCCATGACCTGGCGGTGGTTGCACGCCTGGCCGACTGGGTCGCGGTGATGCGCCATGGCGAAGTGGTCGAGCAGGGCAGCGTCGAACAGATTCTGCAGGACCCCCAGAACCCTTATACCCAGCGCCTGTTGAGCGCGGCGCGGGCGGTGCATTTCCAGCGCCCTGCGACGCCTGTACTGGCGCTGGTGGAGGAAGACGTGAATCCGCAACCAGCGCTGCTGCAAGCCATTGGCTTGAGCAAATCCTTCGTCGGCCCGGATGGCCGGCCCCGCCAGGTGCTGGACGACGTGTCACTGCAATTGCGTGCGGGGCATACCTTGGGTGTGGTGGGTGAATCCGGTTCCGGCAAGAGCACCCTGGGCCGCATCTTGCTCGGCCTGGAGCGCCCGGAGCAGGGCAGTGTGCAGTTTGCCGGGCAGGACTGGCTGGCGCTTTCTGCCGAGCAACAGCGCCAGGCCCGCCAAGGCATCCAGGTGGTGTTCCAGGACCCACTGGCCTCGTTCGACCCGCGTTACACCGTGCTGCGGGTGTTGTCCGAGGCGCTGGCCCAGGCCGGTGTGCCGCGTGGGCTGCGGCGTACCGAGGCGGCGGCGCTGCTGGAGCGGGTGCAACTGCCGGCGAGTGTGCTTGACCGCCGCCCGCTGGAGCTGTCTGGCGGGCAACGCCAGCGCATCGCCATCGCTCGGGCACTGGCGATGAAACCGAGGGTGCTGGTGCTGGATGAGCCGGTGTCGGCGCTGGATGTGTCGGTGCAGGCGCGGATCCTGGCATTGCTGGCCGAGCTCAAGGCCGAGCTGAATTTGGCGTGCGTGTTCATCTCGCATGATTTGGGTGTGGTCGAGCAGGTCAGCGATCAGGTGCTGGTGATGCAGGGCGGCAAGGTGGTGGAGCAGGGCGCTGCGGCGCAGGTGCTGGGGCAGCCGCGTCATGCATACACCCGCGCCCTGCTCGATGCCGTGCCCGGCCTGCCGGCCGCGCGGCCCAGCTGGGTCAGCCGGATTGCAGTGTGATCTGCCTGGCCGCCGTTGTTTGCAAGTGCAGCGGCGAGCCAGTAATCCTGACCCTTCGACCAACAGCGTGCTTCCCCCCAACCCCCCACTCACGGATAATCCCACCCAAATCCAATAAATACCCCGTGAGCACTCATGAGCCACCCCGTAGCCCCCCTCGACCAGCCCGAGACCGAAGGGACACGCAAATCGCGCAAGAACAACCCCGAGAAAACCCGCGAGGACATCCTCCAGGTGGCCATCAACGAGTTCGTCCAGCAAGGCCTGGCCGGCGCGCGGGTGGACGCCATTGCCGAGCGCACGGCCACCTCCAAGCGCATGATCTACTACTACTTCGGCAGCAAGGAGCAGCTGTACGTCGAGTGCCTGGTCAAGCTGTACGGTGACATCCGCAAGACCGAGCACCGCCTGGACCTTGAGTCGCTGCCGGCCGTGCAGGCGATCCAGCGCCTGACCGAGTTCACCTTCGACCACCACGACCGCAATGTCGACTTCGTGCGTATGGTCTGCACCGAGAACATCCACTACGGCGAGTACGTCAAGAAAACCCCGGCCATCCGCGAGATGAGCAGCCTGGTGCTGCAAGCCTTGGGCCGCACGCTGGAGCGCGGTGTGGCGGAGGGCGTGTTCCGCCCTGGCATCGAGGTCATCGACTTGCACATGCTGATGAGCGCGTTCTGCTTCTATCGGGTATCGAACCGCCATACCTTTGGCGATATCTTCCAGATCGATCTGCTCGACGAGCAGGTCAAGCTGCGCCACAAGGCGATGATCTGCGAAGCGGTGCTGCGCTACATTCAGGCCTGACGGCCGGTCACTCGCCCAGCCGTTGCTCGCGCGACGGCGGGTAGCCGAAGTAGGCCGCGTAGCATTTGCTGAAGTGCGACACCGACACGAAGCCGCAGGCCACCGCCACTTCCATCACCGACAGGTCGGAGTATTGCAGCAGGCGGCGGCTCTTGGTGATGCGCAGCTCCATGTAGTAGCGCCGCGGCGAGGTGCCCAACTGAGCCTGGAACAGGCGGTCGATCTGCCGGCGTGAACGGCCGCTGTAGGCGGCCAGCTGGTCGAGGCTGAGGGTTTCTTCGAGGTTGTTTTCCATCAGCTCGACGATGGTGCGAAGGTGCAGGCTCATCGACTTCTTTGCCCCGGGCCCGACCTGGCGATAACGCGCGCCGGAGAACGACAAGATCTCTTCGACACCTTCGGCCAGGCCGTCACCGTACAGGCGGCGGACCAGCCCGAGCATCAGCTCCATGGCGCCGTTGGGGCTGGCGGCACTGAGGCGGTCGCGGTCGAGGGTGAAGCTGGCCGGGGTGATGCGGGTTTGCGGGCTGCGCTCGGACAGGCTGGCGCGCTGCTCGGGGTGGATGCTGCAGCCGTAGTCATCCAGTGCCCCGGCGCGGCCGAGGAACCACGCGCCATTCCATAGCCCACCCAGGGCCATGCCGTGGGCGGCGCAGTCACCCAGCATGCGGTCGAGTTCAGGGTACTTGAGCGGTGTGCGCAGGCCGCCGCAGACGATCAACAAGTCCAGGCCCTTGAGGTCGCCGGCGGCAAGCTCGGTGGCCACCAGCTCCAGGCCCAGGTCGCTCAGCACGCGGTCGCCGTCCAGCGACAGCGGGGTGAACTGGAAACTGTCGGCGCGTAGCAGGTTGGCGGTGACCAGCACGTCCAGGGCCACGGTGAAGCTGGCCATCGAGAAGTGCTCGAGCAGCACGAAGTCGACCCGGTAGGGCGCCTGCGGGCTGCCGGCGGCGCTCTTGAGGCGCAGCATGTTGCTGGTGCTGGTCTTCTTGCTGAACTGACGTGGGGTGGGCACTCTGGACTCCGCTTCCTGGCTGGCCGGGAGAGTGTGGCGGGTGGCCGGGGGAAAGACAATCGCCAGGGTGCGCGTGTCGTAGTGAAGGTCGTATCGAGGCAAGTTGGCCTTGCAGTGGCGGATACGCGGGCGCAGTGCTTCAATCCGAATTGAACCCTTACCGCTGCCAGCTACCCAACCCAGTACATGCCAACGGGAGAGTGCTTATGGAAATCGGAACGATGTGGATCATTGTCGCGGCCTTGGTCATCCTGCTGGAGATTTTCGCCATCTGGCACATCATCGGCAGCGAGCGGCGCGCCGAGCGCAAGATGCTGTGGATTGTCTTCGTCGTCTATGCACCGATCCCTGGTTTGCTGTTCTGGATGTGGCGCGGGCCGCGCGCTGTGAAGGGCAGGTCGGTATTGGAGGAGAAATGACAAGGGGGCATCAGGGGCGAGGCGCCTGATGCCGTCGCAAGTCAGGGGATTTCCAGCTCGATGGCGTCTTTGAGGTTGCTCACCATCAAGCTCCCGGTGAAGGTGACGAGATGGTCGACATCAAGTGCCTTGAAGGCATCCTTGATCTGCTTGCGCACCATTTTACCCGCCTCGCGGCGTTTTTCTTCCTGGGTTCCTGAGGCAAGCTCAATTTCGCCCAACAACGTGGTCTGGAGGCCGTCGACGAACTCCCAGCCCATGTGCTTGCGCATGTGCGCGCGCGCTGTGTCGGCCTGCGGTTCGTGGATCCTCTTGATTGGTTTGATGGTGTAGGCGAGCTGGAACGTGTGTGCTTTGCTCATGGTATTTCCTTTTCAGCGGCTATGGCCTCCGTGCCTGGACCTGCAATCTAGCGGGCAATGCGCATGGGGCAAACAAACGCGGTGTTGATGCGTAGCCGCGTTTGCCGGGAAAAAGCCTACGACAGCCCTTGACCTCGACTTGACTCGAGGTTGCAGACTCGGGTGCTCAATCACACGATGGAGCGCCCAATGCCCCCTGCCTTCAAGCTGTTCAACCCGCAAGGCCTTTACGACCCCAGTGCCAATGCCTATTCCCATGTTGCCGAGGTGCGCGCCGGTAGCCGGCTGCTGTTCGTTGCCGGGCAAGGGGGTGAAGATGCCGCGGGCCGATTGTCGCCGCGCTTCGCCGAGCAGGCGCGTCAGGCGTTGGCCAACGTCCAGGCTGCGCTTGCCGCGAGTGGGGCCAGGCTTGACCAGGTGTGCAAGCTGACGTTGTTGATCGTCGACCACAGCGAGGAACGCCTGCGCGAGTGGGTGGCCGAGGCTGATCGTGCCTGGGGTGAGCATATGAAGCCCACCTGTACGCTGATCCCGGTGCCGCGCTTGGCACTGGATGGCATGTTGGTCGAGATTGAGGCGGTTGCAGCGGTGGTGTGAGCCATAATTGTGGGTGGTAGTACCGCGCTCTCGCGGGCTTGCCTGCGAAGAGCCCGGTACCTTCAATACAGAACCCTTAGAATGACCCATTTGCCCGAGCCCAACCATGCTGCCCATCGAACTGCTCCCGACCACCGCCGACCAGGCCGAACTGATCCGCAACCTGTATCAGTTCTATGCCTACGAGTCTTCCGACTGGGAACAGGAAGACGTCGAAGTGGACGGGCGCTTCTATGTCCATGAAGAACACCTGCAGCGCTACTGGGCGTGCGAAGGCTGGAGCGCCAACCTGGTGCTGGTGGACGGTTTCATCGCAGGCTTCGTGCTGGTCGAGCGCAGCGAGCTGCCAGGCATCGACGCCAGTGAGCTGGCCGACCTGTTCATCCTCAAGCGTTACCGCCGCCAGGGTATCGGCCGGGCTGTGGCGCAGCAGATGCTCACGGGCCCGGGCGACTGGCTGCTGCGTTGCTATGCGCTGGACCCGATAGCCGTGGCCTTCTGCAAGGCCGTCGTGGCCAACCTGCCGCGGCGGGTGCAGCAGCTGGTGCTGGACGATGACCCGGACCTGCTCAACTACAAGGTCACCTCCTCACTGCATTGAGTGGCCCCTTGAAGCAAAATTTTGTGAGCCACTTCACAAAATTCCTTCGCGCGGCATAATGCCAGCACGTCAAATCAAGACCCAGCCGCTCTGGCCTGGGGTTCCTTTTCGTGCGCGTCGCAGGTTCAGGGAAATTTCATGTCGCTAGTCGCAAGCCCCGACATCATGTACCGGCTGTTGATCCAGAGCGTGGTGGACTATGCCATCTACCTGCTCACCCCCGACGGTATCGTCGCCAACTGGAACCCCGGCGCCCAGCGGGCCAAGGGTTACCTCGCCGATGAAATCGTCGGCAAGCATTATTCGCTGTTCTACAGCGAAACCGAGCGCGCCGCCGGGCTGCCCCAGCAGAACCTTGAGCAGGCACGCAACACCGGCCGCTTCGAGGAGGTCGGCTTGCGCCTGCGCAAGGACGGCTCTGCCTTCCACGCCCATGTGGTGATCGATGCTGTGCGCGACGACAGTGGCAACCTGGTCGGCTTCGCCAAGGTCACCCGCGACATCTCCGAGCGCCGCCAGCAGGAGCTCGAGCTGCTGCAGGCCAAGGAGCTGGCGGAGCAGTACAGCCAGGAAATGGCCAAACTGTCGCAGTTCCTGGACTCGGTGATCGCCAATATCCCGGCCAGCGTCATCGTCCAGGACTTGGAAACCCAGCGCATTCTGTTGGCCAACCAGCAGGCCGAGCGCCTGTTCGGCGGAGGCGGCAGCAGCATGATCGGCCAGCTGCCCGGTGCCTGCCTGGCACCGGCTGCCGCCGACTACCTGGAGCAGCAGCTCAGCCGGGGTGCCCGCAACGCCAAAGGCTACGCCGCCGAAACCCGGGTGGACACCGCCTGCGGCCCGCGCACCCTGCGCAGCCGCGCGTTGCTCAGCCAGCACCGCAAGGGCCAGGCCGACTACGTGCTGTTCGTGGCCGAAGACGCCACCGAGGAGCTCGCGGCCCATGCCCAGATCCACCACATGGCGCACCACGACGCACTGACCGGCCTGCCCAACCGCACGCTGTTCAACGAGCGCCTCAAGCAAGCGCTGGTGCGTGGCCACGAGGACGAAAAACTGACCGCTGCGTTGTGCCTGGACCTGGACAACTTCAAGAACATCAACGACTCCCTCGGCCATGCCTTCGGCGACAAGCTGCTGCGCGCCTTGGGCAAGCGGCTGCGCCGTGAGCTGCGTGAGCACGACACCCTGGCCCGCCTGGGCGGTGACGAGTTCGCCGTGGTCCTGACCCGGCTGGACAGCCGTGAGGCAGCCTGCAATACCGCACAGCGCCTGATCGATGCGATCAGCCCGCCGTTCCAGATCGAGGGCCACCAGTTCACCGTGGGCGTGAGCATCGGTATTGCGCTGGCCCCGGATGACAACGAACAGGCCGAACAGCTGCTCGGTTATGCCGACATGGCGCTGTATGAGGCCAAACGCAACGGGCGTAACCGGTACGAGTGCTTCCATGTCGAGCTGGATGTCGCCGCCCGTCAGCGCCGCCTGGTGGAAACCGACCTGCGCACCGCGCTGCATCTGGGCCAGCTGCACCTGCATTACCAACCGGTGGTGGACCAGCTGAGCAGCAGCGTGACCGGTTACGAGGCGCTGCTGCGTTGGCAGCACCCGACCCGCGGCATGGTCATGCCGATGGACTTCATCCCCATTGCCGAAGAGACCGGGCTGATTCACGAACTGGGCATCCGCGCGCTGAACCTGGCGTGCCAGGAAGCGGCCACCTGGGACAGTGAGCAGACGGTGTCGGTCAACTTGTCGCCGGTGCAGTTCAAGAACGCCAACCTGGTGCACACCGTGTCGCTGGCCTTGGCCGACTCCGGCCTGCCGGCCCGGCGGCTGGAGCTGGAAATCACCGAATCGGTGTTGCTGGGGAACAGTGAAGAGAACGTGCGCACTTTGCGAGCGCTGAAAGACCTGGGGGTGTCGATTTCGCTGGACGATTTCGGCACCGGCTATTCCTCGCTGGGCTACCTGCGCTCGTTCCCGTTCGACCGGATCAAGATCGACAAATCGTTCGTGCATGACATGTGCGATAGCCGTGAAGCGATGTCGATCATCCGTGCAATCACCGAGCTGTCCAACAGCCTGATGATCAAGACCACCGCCGAAGGGGTGGAGTCGGAGGAGCAGATGCTGCGCCTGCGGGCCGAGGGGTGCTCACACTTCCAGGGGTATCTGTATGGCCGGCCGGTGCCGGCGGGCGAGCGGTTGAAGCAGGTGGCTGCTGCGGTGGGTTGAAGCGGGGCTGCAGTGCAGCCCATCGCCAGCAAGCCGGCTCGCACAGGTACGGCAGCGTGCGGCCGTTGTGGCAGCCGGCTTGGCGGCGATGGGGCGCAGGCGAATATCAGCTGTTCCAGTCCGGGGCGAAGTCTGGGTTTACCACCCGCTGATCTTTCGGCAACCCGGCAATCAGCGCGCGGTCCTGATCATCCAGGCGCACGTCCAGCGCCGCCAGGTTGCTCAGCTGGTTCTCGCGGCTGCTGGCCTTGGGGATCACTGCGACGCCATCCTGGTCCAGCAGCCACTTCAGGGCCACCTGGCTCGGCAGCACGCCGTGCTTGCGGGCAATTTCCTGAATCACCGGCTGCTGCGCCGCTTGCCCGCGGGCCAGCGGCGTGTAGGCGGTGAGCAGCAGGTCGTGCTGGCGGGCGTAATCGAGCAGCGGTTGCTGGCCAAGCAGCACGTGGTATTCAACCTGGATCGCCGACAACGGCGCACCCAGCTGCTCGATCACCTGGCGCAGCAGGCCGAGCGGGAAGTTGGCCACGCCGATGTTGCGCACCTTACCCTCGTCACGCAGTGCCACCAGGGTCTCGATGCTGCGGGCCAGGTCCCAGTCCTTGCCGGGCCAATGGATGTGGAACAGGTCGACCTGCTCGATGCCCAGCGCTCGCAGGCTGTCTTCCAGTGACTGGCGCATGGCATCAGGGGCCAGGCGGTCCCACCACACCTTGGTGGTCAGGTGGATCTGATCGCGTGGCACGCTGCTGTCGCGCAGGGCCTGGCCGACGGCGGCTTCGTTGTTATAGGCGGTGGCGGTGTCGATGTGCCGGTAACCCAACTCCAGCGCCTGGTGGACTGCACGTGTGCACTCGGCGCCGGTCATCGGCCAGGTGCCCAGGCCGATGCTGGGCAGGTCGAGGCCGTTGCGGGTGGTGAGCCTATGCATGAAAACTCCTTGTTCGGGTTCGAGGGTCCATGGCCGATGGTGCGCGTTTCGCCTGGCAGGGGCCATGCGCGGGGCGCAGAAAGTGGTCGATCAGCGAACGGAAAATGCAATGCCCCGAATGGACGCGGCAATTGGCCTTCCTCAAGTCGTCGTATCTCTTCTAGAATCTGTGCTGGTCACACCTGCCTTCACCTGGCGCAGCATGCCGCCGCGCCGCCATCGAGAACGCCATGAGTTCCAGCACACCGCTGTCCGGAGTCAACCACCCCTTGCGCGGCATCGTCCTGGTGGTGGTGGCGACATTCCTGTTCGCCAGCCACGATGCCTTGTCCAAATTCCTCGGCGGGCTGTACCCGATCATCATGGTGGTATGGGCGCGTTACGTGGTGCATACCTTGCTGATGGCCGGGATCTTCCTGCCCAAGTCGGGCCTCAACGTGCTGCGCACCCGGCGCCCGGTGCTGCAGACCTTGCGTGCGCTGAGCCTGCTCAGCACCAGCCTGCTGTTCACCACCGGCTTGCAGTACCTGCCGCTGGCCGAGGCGACTTCGGTCAACTTCCTGGCCCCGGTACTGGTCACCGCGTTGTCGGCGCCGCTGCTCAAGGAGCGGGTCACGGCCGGGCAATGGGTGGCGGTGGTGCTGGGCTTCATTGGCGTGCTGGTGGTGGTGCACCCGGGCGGCGCGATGTTCACGCCGGCGATTCTGTACCCGTTCGGCTCGGCGCTGGGGTTCTGCTTCTATCAGTTACTGACGCGCATCCTCGCCGCCTACGACAGCCCGACCACCAGCAACTTCTACGCCGGGCTGTGCAACACCCTGGTGATGAGTGCGCTGGTGCCGTTTTTCTGGGAAGTGCCGCGCTGGGACCATGCGCTGCTGATGCTGGCGCTGGGCGGTTTTGGCATGAGTGCGCACCTGCTGCTGACCCAGGCCTTCCGCCACGCCGCGCCTGCGCTGCTGGCGCCGTTCAGTTACTGCCAGATTGTGTTTGCGGGATTGCTGGGGCTGTTGATCTACGGGCAGGTGCCGGACAGCGCGAGCCTGGTGGGGATCGCTATCATCTGTTTGAGTGGGTTGGGGGCGGCTTGGATGCAGCGGAGGAAGTGAGGATTTTGGGGTGCGATAGGGGCGCAAGCCTGGAGATTTGGTGCGCCTATGAGATCGAGCGCCGCCCGCGCGGCGCATCGCGGGGCGCTTGCCTTGGGATCTTTAGCGCCCTTGAGACCGAGCGCCGCCCGCGCGGCGCTTCGCGGGACAAGCCCGCTCCCACATTTGTTGCAACGTGCCATGGCCTGATAGGCCATAGTTGTTAGCCTTGGTGGCTCGACGAGGTTTTTCGGGTGGCGCTGCCGCCGCCCCGCCTGTCTTCAGCCATGCGCCAAGGCGAACAACCATGGCCTGACTGGAACGGCGCGTTGCAACAAATGTGGGAGCGGGCTTGCCCCGCGAAGCGCCGCGCGGGCGGCGCTCGATCTGATAGGCGCAATAAATCTCCAGGCATGCGCTTGGCGGCCCCGCCACCTCATTGCCCCAAAAACCAACGCCTCTCAAAACCCTACCTCGCCATAAACTGCATGATCCGCTCCCGCAACCAACGCTCGGCCGGGTCGTTGTCCTGGGCGCCGCTCCAGACCATCGACAACTCCGCTTCGGTGATCTCGAACGGCGCCGGGTCGGCGCGCAGGCTGCCATCGTCGGCCAGGGCGCAGGCGGCATAGTCCGGTACGGTGGCGATCATCTCGGTGTTGCGCAGCAAGGCGCGCAAGCTGCCGAACTGCGGCACCGCCAGCACCACCTTGCGGCAACGGCCGATGCGCGCCAGGTCGAGGTCGATGTTGCCGCTCATGTCACCCGAGAACGACACCATCACATGCGGCCTGGCGCAGTATTCGTCCAAGGTCAGCGGGCCTGGGCGGTCGTCTGCGCGCAGCACGCGCACGCCGATGTCGCGCAACTTACGGCGCTTGGCGGTAGCGGGCAGGTCGGTGGTGTAGCTGACGCCGACCGAGATCTCGCCGCTGGCCAGCAGGCTCGGCATCAGCAAGAAGTTCGCCCGGCGTACCACCACGCTGATCTCCGGGGCCTCTTCGCGCAGGGCTTGCAGCAGGGCGGGGAACAGCCCGAACTCGGCATCGTCGGACAACCCCAGGCGGAACACATTGCAGCTGTTGGCCGGGTCGAACTCGCGGGCGCGGCTGATGGCCGACGAGATTACGTCCATCGCCGGGCCCAGCTCGGCGAAAATCTGCATCGCCCGAGGGGTGGGCTCCATGGCGCGGCCGCTGCGGATCAGCAGCGGGTCGTCGAACAGCTCGCGCAGGCGGGCGAGGGCGGCGCTGACGGTGGACTGGGTGATGAACAGCTTTTCGCCGACGCGGGTGAGGTTGCGTTCGATCATCAGGGCTTCGAAAAGCACCAGCAGGTTCATGTCGACGCGGCGCAGGTCATTGCGGTTCATGGGGCTTGGCTCACGGAGGGTGATGGCTTGGCGTTGTATTGAAGCACGGCGCCGGCGCTCGTGCCTTGTACAGATGTGCGGGCCGGAGCGCAGGGCAAGCCCGCTGCCACAAGAGCCAATCTATCAGCCGCCAATAGCCACTCTATTAGAAGTCTGCCCAAGCTCGACTAGTCTTGACCGTGGCCCCGCGAAACCGCGTGCGGGCGGCGCTCGAACAGCTTCATGCGCCGCGTAGTGACAGCTTCGCAAGCCCCGTGTCGGAACGTGACCGACAGGACCTGATGAGGGGTAGGCATGAGCCCATGTGCTCGGCTGAAAGAACACCTGGCATAGACCGGAAATCTGGATAACCGACCCAAAGGTAACCGCAGATGTCGAACGAATCGAAATGCCCGTTCCATCAAACCGCAGGTGGCGGCACCACCAACCGTGACTGGTGGCCCGACCAGCTCAACCTCAGGATTCTCCATCAACACTCGTCCAAGTCCAGCCCCGACCCGGACTTCGACTACGCCAAGGCGTTCAAGAGCCTCGACTTCCAGGCCCTGAAAAATGACCTGACCGCCTTGATGACCGACTCCCAGGACTGGTGGCCGGCCGACTTCGGCCACTATGGCCCGCTGTTCATCCGCATGGCCTGGCACAGCGCCGGCACCTACCGCATCGGTGATGGCCGCGGTGGTGCAGGCTCCGGCCAGCAACGCTTCGCCCCGCTCAACAGCTGGCCAGACAACGTCAGCCTGGACAAGGCCCGGCGCCTGCTGTGGCCGATCAAGCAGAAGTACGGCAACAAGATCTCCTGGGCCGACCTGATCGTGCTCACCGGCAACGTCGCCCTGGAGTCCATGGGCTTCAAGACTTTCGGTTTTTCTGGCGGCCGCGCGGATGTGTGGGAGCCGGACGAAGACGTGTACTGGGGGTCGGAAAAGGTCTGGCTGGGCGGCGACACCCGCTACGGCAAGGAGCAGGTCAAGGCCCAGCCACCCGGGCAGGGCGACCTGGTGGCCGAACCCGCCAAGCACGGCGAAGAGCAGAACCGCGACCTGTCCGCCGAGCGCAACCTGGAAAACCCCCTGGCTGCGGTGCAGATGGGCCTGATTTACGTCAACCCCGAAGGCCCGGAAGGCAACCCAGACCCGGTGGCTTCGGGCAAGGACATCCGTGAGACTTTCGGCCGCATGGCCATGAACGATGAAGAAACCGTGGCGCTGATCGCCGGTGGCCATGCCTTCGGCAAAACCCACGGTGCCGGCCCGGCCGATAACGTCGGGCCTGAACCAGAGGCCGCCGGGCTGGAGCTGCAAGGCCTGGGCTGGCCCAACAAGTTCGGCACCGGCAAAGGGGGCGACACTATCACCAGCGGCCTGGAAGTAACCTGGACCTCCACCCCGACCCGCTGGAGCAACGAATACCTCAACAACCTGTTCAACTTCGAATGGGAGCTGACCAAGAGCCCGGCCGGCGCCCACCAGTGGCGGCCCAAAGAGGGCAAAGGCGCAGGCACCGTGCCGGATGCCCACGACCCGAGCAAAACCCACGCACCGTCGATGCTCACCTCCGACCTGGCCCTGCGTTTCGACCCCCTCTACGAGCCGATCGCCCGGCGCTTCAAAGACAACCCCGAGCAGTTGGCGGACGCCTTCGCCCGTGCCTGGTACAAGCTGATCCACCGTGACATGGGCCCGCTGGCGCGTTACCTCGGGCCGGAAATGCCCAATGAAGAACTGCTGTGGCAAGACCCACTGCCCAAAGCCCAGCCCTCGTCACTCGATGATCAGGATATCGCCGCGCTCAAAAGCAAGATCCTGGCCTCAGGGTTGAGCGTGGGCGAACTGGTGTCAACCGCCTGGGCCTCGGCCTCGACCTTCCGTGGCTCCGACAAGCGCGGCGGTGCCAATGGCGCCCGCCTGCGCCTGGCTCCGCAGAAGGGCTGGGCTGCCAACCAGGGCGTGGACAAGGTGCTGGCGGCGCTGGAGAACATCCAGCGCGAGTTCAATAACGGTGGCAAGCAGGTTTCGCTGGCCGACCTGATCGTGCTGGCCGGCACCGCAGCCGTGGAAAAAGCCGCCAAGGACGCAGGTTTCACCGGCAGCGTGGGCTTCCGCCCGGGCCGCGTGGATGCCACGCAGGAACAGACCGACGTCGAGTCGTTTGCCGTGCTCGAACCGTTGGCCGACGGCTTCCGCAATTTCACCAAGGACCGGTACAGCGTCAAGGCCGAGAAGCTGCTGCTGGACAAAGCCCAGTTGCTGACCCTCACCGCGCCTGAGCTGACCGTACTGATCGGCGGCCTGCGGGTGCTGGGCGCCAACCATGGCGGCAGCAAGGACGGGGTGTTCACCGACAAGCCTGGCACCTTGAGCAACGACTTCTTCCGCAACCTGCTGGACATGGGCGTGGAGTGGAAGCCGACCTCGGCCGACAACGAAGCCTTCGAAGGGCGCGACCGCAAGACCGGGCAGGTGAAGTGGACGGGCAGCCGAGTTGACCTGGTGTTCGGCTCGCATGCCCAGCTGCGGGCACTGAGTGAGGTGTATGGCAGCAGCGATGGCAATGACAAGTTCGTCAAAGACTTCGTTGCCGCCTGGGTGAAGGTGATGGAGCTGGACCGTTTCGACTTGAAACAAATGTAATCCTGCGGCTGCTGTGCAGCCGGTCCGCCAGCAAGCCCGCCCCGCAGGTGACCGCGGGGGCGGGCTTGCGCGTATCTGCTTCAATGGTTGCTGGACCATTGCGCTGTTCCTGTGCAAGCTGAGGCATTCAGGAATGGACCTCGATGCAGACAGAAGGTGAACCCACGTGAACCCCGATTCCATGCTGGCGGCGCTGCCAGGTTTTGCTATTGCGCCGGAGGCGATCCAGGTATTGCCCGATGCCGCGGCCTACCGTGCCTGCCTGCTCGAGCGCATCGCCGCAGCAACACGGCGCATCGTCATCGTCGCCCTGTACCTGCAGGAGGACGAGGCCGGGCAGGAAGTGCTCGACGCCCTGTACCATGCCAAGGCTGCACGGCCGGGGCTGGAGATCGTCATCGTGGTCGACTGGTTTCGCGCCCGGCGTGGCTTGCTGGGGGCCGGGCGCCAGCCTGGCAATGCCGCCTGGTACCAGGCCCAGCGCCAGCTGCGCGGCCTGGACGTGGTGATTCATGGCGTGCCAGTGCAAACCCGCGAGCTGTTTGGCGTGCTGCACCTGAAGGGCAGCGTGATCGATGATTGCGTGATCTACACCGGCGCCAGCCTCAACAATGTCTACCTGCACCGGTTCGACCGCTACCGCCTGGACCGCTACCACCTGTTCGAATCGCCCGCGCTGGCCGATGCCATGGTCGACCTGGTGCGGCGCCTGCTGCACCACACCGCCACGCCGCGCCTGGACCTGCCTGCGCCACCGGAAACGCGCAACCTGCGCGGTGATATCCGCCGCCTGCGCGCCCGGCTGCGGCGCATGGCCTATGACGCACCGGCCGCTGCGCCAGGGCAGGGCCTGCGGGTGGTGCCGCTGCTGGGTGTCGGCCGTGGCAACCCGCTCAACCGTGCCCTGTGCGCGCTGCTGGCCGCCGCACGCTCGCAGATCATCATCAGCACGCCGTACTTCAACCCGCCACGGGTGGTGATGCGCGAAATCGACCATGCCCTGGACCGCGGCGTGCGGGTAGAGCTGATTGTCGGCCACCGTACCGCCAACGACTTCTACATCGCCCCCGGCGAGCCGTTCAGCGCCAGCGGCGCCTTGCCCTACCTGTACGAAGACAACCTGCGCGCCTTTGCCCGGCGCCGTCAAGCCGGCATCACCAGCGGCCAGCTCAGCGTGCGCATCTGGAACGACCCCGGGCATACCTTTCATGCCAAAGGCGTGTGGATCGACCAACGCTACTCGCTGCTGACCGGCAACAACCTCAACCCACGCGGGTTCAACCTGGACCTGGAGAACGGGCTGCTGATCGATGACCCGCAGGGGCAGTGGATTGTGCCGCGCGAGGTGGAGCTGGAGGGCATCCGCCGGCATGCGCCGCAGATCAGTTCGGCCGAAGAACTGGGGGTCAAGGCCGAGCACCCCAAGGAAGTGCGCAAGTTCCTGCGGCGCTTGCGCTACAGCCGCCTTGAACCGTTGATCAAACGGGTGCTTTAAGGGCCGTCTTACCTCTCTGAAAAGTCATGGCAAACGAATACAATCAGCCGTTTTCCACGTTAACCAGATAGGCCAATCCATTCATGGCGCTTGACCCACCCACGATGCTGACCATCACCATCGCCCTGGCTGCCGCCGCAGCCCTCTACCTGGCGATCGAGTGGCGCAGCGTTCGCGAACCCTCGCTGCTGTTCTGGAGCGCGGGTTTCGCCACTATCTCTGTCGGCTCCACCCTGGCCCTGCTGCGCGGGATCGGCCTGTTGCTGATCGGCATCTGGTTTGCCAACGGCTTGCTGGTGGTGGCGCACGCGTTTTTCCTGATGGGCGTGTTGCGCTTTACCCAGGCCCGGCTGTCGTGGGCCTGGTTGCTGCTTGTGCCGCTGTGGTTTGCCTTGTTGCTGTTACCCGCAGGGCCGCAGTGGTCGAAGATCATGCTGATGGTCAATTCGCTGCTGGTGGCGCTGCTCACCCTCAAGGCCAGCCTGCTGTTGCGCCCGCACGGCAAGTCGCTGAGTGTGGGGGCGGTGCAGCTGCGCTATGTGCTGCTCATTCACGGCCTGTTCTATGTGGCCAAGGCGATCATCGCAGTGGCCCCTGGCACGTTGATCGACCTGGCAACCTTCGGTGGCCTGATCATCCAGATTTCCCTGGTGGAAGGGGCCATGGCGATCATGCTGATCGCCCTGTCGATGACCGGCACCGTGCGTTACCGGCGCGAAGAGCGGATTGCCCGGTTGGCCGCGCGTGATCCCCTCACGGCGTTGTACAACCGCCGCGCGCTGGAAGTTCGCGCGGTGCACCTGTTCAAAGGCGTGAGCCCGGCCCGCCCGGGGGCGCTGCTGCTGATCGACATCGACAACTTCAAGTTGGTCAACGACCTGCACGGCCATGCAGCCGGTGACCGCCTGCTGGTCACGCTCAGCGAGATGATCCGTGCGGTGCTGCCGGAACGTTCACTGGCGGCGCGGCTGGGCGGCGATGAGTTCGTCATCCTGCTCGGCGATGCCAGCAGCGAGCGTGTGGTGGAGCTGGGCAGCCTGTTGCGGGGCCAGTTCCAGCAATTTGCCGAACAAGCCATGCCAACCCCGCAGGCGGTGACCCTGAGTATTGGCGCCAACCTGTTCGACCAGCCACCGGCCAGCCTGGCGGCGTTGATCGAGCAGGGGGATGTGGCGCTGTATCAGTCCAAGCGTGGCGGGCGTAACAGTATCCGCCTGGTTGACCGCACCGACGTGAGCCCGGTCAGGTAGGGGTGGATGAAACAGGGGCCGCAAAGCGGCCCCAAAGGTTCAGGTCACGACCTGATAGCAAGGCACGTACGCCGCGCCACCCGGCAGCTTCATCCGGTGCTGGTCGACAAACGCCTGCAACAGGCGCCCCAGCGGCTCCAGAACCGCACTGTCACCGCGGATCTGGTACGGCCCGTGTTCTTCGATCAGGCGGATGCCCTTGTCCTTGACGTTGCCCGCCACAATGCCGGAAAACGCCCGGCGCAGGTTCGCGGCCAGTTCATGCGCCGGCAGCTCGCGGCGCAGGGCCAGTTCGGCCATGTTGGCGTGGGTCGGGTCAAACGGGTGTTGGAAGCCCTCGTCGATCTTCAGCAGCCAGTTGAAGTGGAAGGCGTCGTTGCGCTCGCGGCGGAACTGCTTCACCTCCTTGAGCCCTTCGACCATCTGCCGTGCTACTTCGGCCGGGTCATCGATGATGATCTGGTAGTGGCGCTGGGCGGCTTCGCCGAGGGTGGCGCCGACGAAGGCATGCAGCTGCAGCAGGAACGGCTCGGCACTGCGCGGCCCGGTCAGCACCACCGGGAAGGGCAGGTCCTGGTTGTCCGGGTGCATGAGGATGCCGAGCAGGTAGAGGAACTCCTCGGCCGTGCCGGCGCCGCCGGGGAAGATGATGATGCCGTGGCCGACACGCACGAAGGCTTCCAGGCGCTTCTCGATGTCCGGCAGGATCACCAGCTCGTTGACGATCGGGTTCGGCGCCTCGGCGGCGATGATGCCCGGCTCGGTAAGGCCCAGGTAACGGCTGCCGTGCATGCGCTGCTTGGCATGGGCGATGGTCGCGCCCTTCATCGGGCCTTTCATCACGCCCGGGCCGCAACCGGTGCATACGTCCAGTTTGCGCAGGCCCAGCTCGTGGCCGACCTTCTTGGTGTACTGGTATTCCTCGGTGCTGATCGAATGGCCGCCCCAGCACACCACCATCTTCGGCTCCACGCCCGGGCGCAGGGTGCGGGCGTTGCGCAGCAGGTGGAAGACGTAGTCGGTGATGCCCTGGGAGCTTTCCAGATCGATGCGCTGGCTGGCCAGCTCGCTTTCGGTGTAGACGATATCGCGCAGGGCGCTGAACAGCATTTCGCGGGTGCTGGCGATCATTTCGCCATCGACGAAGGCGTCGGCTGGAGCGTTCAGCAGCTCCAGGCGCACACCACGGTCTTGCTGGTGGATACGCACCTCGAAGTCCCGGTAGGCTTCGAGGATGGTCTTGGCATTGTCGACATGCGCGCCGGTGTTGAGGATGGCCAGGGCGCACTGGCGGAACAGGGTGTAGAGGCTACCGGTACCGACTTCGCTCAGTTGCTGGACTTCACGTTGCGACAGCGTCTCCAGGCTGCCTTTGGGGCTGACGGATGCATTGATGACATGGCGTTGGGGCATCTAAGTCTTTCCTGTGCAGGTAAAACATCCTTCTCAGACAACACCATAAGTCATGCGAAGAGCTTTTGCACACCCAGCGTAATCGCCATCCCGCCGCCCAGCAGCCACAGGTTGAGAATGGCCCCGGTGACCAACGCCCGTGGCCCGGCCTGGCGAATCTGGCTGAAGCGGGTTTCCATGCCCAGTGCGGTCATGGCCATGGTCAGGGCAAAGGTGTCCAGGCCGTTGACCGCCTGGGTCACGCTGCCCGGCAGCACCTGCAGCGAATTCACCAGCACCAGGCCGAGGAAGCCGAAGGCGAACCAGGGCATGGCGATCCGGCCATTGCCTTGCGCCTGGCCCGGCTGGCGCGAACGGCTGATCCACAGGCCCACCACCAGCAGCACCGGTACCAGCAGCATCACCCGGGTCATCTTGACGATGGTGGCGATGTGCGTGGCTTCGGGGCTGATGTTGCTGGCCGCGCCCACCACCTGGGCCACCTCGTGAACGGTGCCGCCAAGGAACAGGCCGGCGCCCAGGGTATCCAGCGGTAGCCAGCCGGCATTGATCGCCAGCGGGTAGAGGAACATCGACAGGGTACCGAACAGCACCACGCTGCCTACGGCCATGGCGCTTTTGTGTGGCGCGCTGCGCAGCGCCGATTCGAACGCCAGCACTGCGGCGGCGCCGCAGATCGCGCTACCGGCGGCGGTCAGCAGAGCCGTGTCGCGGTCCAGCTTTAGCAACTTCATGCCACACCACAGGCCGATCAGCAGGGTGCTGACCACCACCAACAGCGACACGGTCAGCCCCGACCAGCCGACTTCGGCAATTTCCTGCAGGCTCACGCGCAGGCCGAAGAACGCCACGGCAATGCGCAGCAGGCCACGGGCAGAGAAGTTGATACCCGCCGCCCAGCTGGCCGGCACGCCGTCCCGCAGGGCATTGCCGTACAAGGCGCCGGCGACGATACCGACAATCAGCGGGCTGACGCCCAGGCTGGCGATGGCAGGCAACGCCGCCAGCTGAGTGACGGCGAATGCGAACAGCGCGACGAACAGGATGCCATTGAGCCGCCCTCGGGTGGAGAGGGTAGGGGCAAAAGCAGGGTTGGACGGAACCGTGGCCATGTGAGTCCTCCGGGAAATGTGTTTCGACAGGGACTACTTTATTTTGGTTATAAGCTTATAAAAAATCGTAATTCAGGATGCCAAGTATCCGCTTAGCTGATACTTTTGCGGTATGACCCCGGAACAGCTGATAACCTTCGCCACTGTTGCCGAGTACGGCAACATCAGCCATGCGGCCCTAGCCCTGCATTTGTCGCAGCCGGCGGTATCCGGCCAGCTTAAGCTTTTGCAGGAGGCGTTTGGCGAGCCCCTTTACCAACGCGCCGGGCGTGGCGTGCGGTTGACGGCTGCAGGTGAACAACTGCTGGCCCACGCCGAGCGCCTGCGCGAAACCTTCCGCCAGGCCCAGGTGCTGCGCGAAGCCATGCGCGGGCTGGAGCGCGGCATTCTGCGAATCGGCGCGAGCACGACCCCCGCGAGCTACCTGCTGCCTTACCTGATCGCCGACTTCCATGCCCGTTATCCCGATGTGCTGGTTACCACCTCCCATGGCAACACGGCGGAAATCGTCGCAGCGCTGGACAGTGTCGATATCGCCCTGATCGAAGGCCCGCCTGGCCAGGAGTTGCCGCTCGGCACCGGCGTTACGCCTTGGCGTGAGGACGAGATCGTTGCCATCGTGCCCAGCGGCCATCCGTTGCTGGCGGGTCAGCAGCAACCGCTGGAAGCACTGGGCAGCTACCCGTTGGTGTTGCGCGAGAGTGGCTCGGGGGTCAGGCAGATCGTCGAGCGGGCGTTTGCCCGCAGTGGTGTGGCGATGCGCGTGGCGCTGGAGATCGCTGGGGTGGAAGGGGTAAAGGAAGCGGTGCGGGCGGGGATGGGCATTGGCTTTGTGTCGGCGATGTCGATCCGGCATGAAGATGGCGCGCTGCGGCGTCTGCACATTGCGCCGCAGCCGTTGGTACGGCGCTTTTCGATCCTGCTGCCGCATGCCGCCACACCCTCGCGGGCGGCGGCGCGGTTCATGGAGCTGTGTGTCGGCGCGTCAAAACCCTGAAGACTTGCCCCTTGCCTAGCGGCGCCTGATGAAGCAGGGCCGCGGCGGTTTGCTGGGCAAATCAGGGCGCATAGGTACAAGTTGCTCATAACGGTAATGGCTTATACAGTTTTCGTTGTTGCGCCCAAGCGATGGGCGGTGATAAACGAGAGCCACTAGGCTTTGTATGAAGAACCCTATGTAGGAGCTGGCTTGCCTGCGATCGGCTGCGAAGCAGTCGTAAATCCTCTATCCGCAGTCTGTCTGGTACTGCGCAGATACAGATTTTACGACTGCTTCGCAGCCGATCGCAGGCAAGCCAGCTCCTACAAGGGGACCGCGATATGCGATATTTCGTACAGCGCCTGGCGAGCGGCACGTCCAACAGCCCTGGAAGATTCCCATGCAAGAGTTGCCTCCTGACGAGACAATCCGCGCTGCATTGCGCAAGTCCCATGCTCGGCTGCACAAGCAGCACGAGCTGGTGGTTGAGTACGGGGTGAAGTCATTGAAGTCGACGGATCTCGATGCCTTGCTGACCCAGGCGTGCGAAGTGGTCGCGCAGGGCATGCAGACCCGCTTTGCCAAGGTGCTGACCCCGGTACCCGACAGCGATACGTTCCTGTTGTCCCACGGCGTCGGTTGGGATGAGGCGGATATCGGCAGCGCCACGGTCGGCGCCGATGAAGCCAGCCCTGCAGGGTATGCCATTGCCACCTACCGGCCCGTGCTGTCCAACCACCTGGGCCAGGAGCACCGCTTTCGCACGCCAGAGTTGCTCAAGAAGTACGGCATCGAGCGAGCCATCAACGTCCCTATCAGGGGGGCGTTGACGCCGTTTGGCGTGCTTGAGGCGGACAGCAGCAATGGCGACGACTTCATCGAAAGCGATCTGGTCTTTCTCGAGGGCATTTCCAACGTCATCTCCATGGCCCTTGAGCGGCTGGCCTCCGATGCCGAGTTGCCCAACCCCTATTCGGAAAGCATGCTCAATGCCAGCCCGGATTGCGTGAAGGTGCTGTCCACCAGCGGTGCAATCGAGTTCATGAATGATGCCGGCCTCTGCCTGATGCATATCGACGAACTTGCGCAGGTGCAAGGGTTGCCGTGGGCGCAACTCTGGCCCGACGAGTCCAGGCCGGTCGTGCTGGAGGCCCTCGACAAGGTGGTCGCGGGCGAGTCCACCCGGTTCGAGGCTTTTTGCCCGACCGGGCCGGGTGAACCGAAATGGTGGGATGTTACGGTGGCGCCCATTCTGGGCGCGGATGGCCGCGTAGAAAAGCTCATCGCGGTATCCCGGGATATCACCGAGCGCCATCATCACGAAGCCCGGTTGCTGTCCCTGATCGAAGCACAGAATTCCCGGCTCGATAAAAGCGACCTGCATCTGGAAGAAATCCACCACCGCGTCAAGAACAGCCTGCACCTGGTGAACACGCTACTGCTGCTGCAGGCCAACCTGACGCCAGACGAAGCTGTGAGGATTCAACTGGAGACGGCGGCGGGGCGGGTGGTGACCATCGCCAGTGTCCATGAACGGCTTTATCAAACCGCTGAGGAACGGGACGTACTTGTCACCGACTACCTGAGCGCCTTGCTGGCGGACCTGGGTAAAGCCTTGGCCGATCGCAAGATTACGCTTGAAGCCGATGCGTTCATCCTGCCCCCCGGCCGAATGGCACCGCTGGGCATGGTCATTTCAGAACTGATCACCAACGCCTTGAAGTACGGCAAGGGCACCATCGCAGTCCGCGTGGAAGACGCGAATGATCATGCGCTGATTTCGGTGACCGATGAGGGGGAGGGGTTCCCTGAGAACTACCCAAAGCCGACGGGGACCGGGCTCGGCATGCGGCTTGTCAAAAGCTACTCGGGTTACGGCAGCACGGCGATTTCGGTGGACAGGCAGCTTGAAAAAAGCACTATTCACGTACGTTTCAAGCTGTGAAGTGAATGGGCCAGGGATGTTCCATCAACCCTGGCCCGAGGCAATCAGCGATCGTCTTTGTTCATCCCACTGTCTTCTTCATCATCAAGCTCGGTGCCAGGGTCCATGCCCTGTTCACGGTCGCCGTCCGATCGGCTTCCCGCGCCATGGCCGCCCATCCCGCCTTGTTGTCCCGCGCCGCCAGAGCGCTGCGGGTCGTTTGCCCATTTGTCATTTGGGGTTTGGCCACCTTGCTGGCCAGGCTCGGACGTGTGCTGGGGATCGTCCTTGCCAGCGGATTGCCCACCTTGCCCACCTTGGCGGCCAGATTCCCAGGCCTGGTTCGGATCGTTGGTGACCTGGTCCGGGTTCTGTTGCGGCATGCCGCCTTGTTGTCCGCCTTTACCTTGATCGTTAGCCATGATCGTGCACCTCGTGAAGTTCACACAGAAAGGCTGTGTTCAATTCCGACGCTGGGGGCGAACGGCTTGCTCCCATAACTTTCGTATTACCGGACGGGGTGCACGAAAGAACTGAAAGCCGGACGTATTGCGCCGTAAAAGCCTCCAGCCCAACAAGCCGGGCGGGGTATATGGCGTGTGGCTCAGGCCACCTTGAATACATGCTTCAGGTACGCCACGAAGTTTTCGTCACGGCACTGGGTCTTGCCCGGGCTGTCGCTGATCTTCGCCACGGGTGCGCCGTTGCAGGCGGTCATCTTGATCACGATGTTCATCGGCTCGACACCGGGAATATCACACGTCAGGTTGGTGCCGATGCCAAAACTCACGTTGATCCGCCCGTGCAGGGCACGGTACAGCCCCAACGCCTTGGCAAAATCCAACCCATCGGAAAAGATCAGCGTCTTGCTGCGCGGGTCGATCCCCAGCCGTTCATAGTGGGCAATGGCCTTTTCAGCCCACGCCAGGGGGGCGCCGGAGTCGTGGCGCAGGCCATCGAACAGCTTGCCGAAGTACAGGTCGAAGTCGGCCATGAACGCATCCATGGTGATGCAGTCGGTCAGCGCGATGCCCAGCAAGCCGCGGTATTCCCGCACCCAGCATTCCAGCGCGGCAACCTGGCTGTCGACCAGCCGCGGGCCGAGCTGCTGGTGGGCCATGAACCATTCGTGGGCCATGGTGCCGATGGGTTTGAGTTCATACTCGCGGGCCAGGTGCACATTGCTGGTGCCGACGAAGCGGCCCGGGAAGTCGCGCTTGAGGGTGTGCACCACTGCTTCCTGCACCCGGTACGAAAAGCGCCGCCGGGTGCCGAAATCGGCCAGCTGGAAGCCCGCCAGCTCATCGGCACTGGCTTCGGCCTTGAGCCAGTCGAGCTTCTGGTACAGCCGCTCGCCCACCTGCTCCATCACTACCTCGCGGTAGCGGTAGCGGTTGCGCACTTCGCTGATGATCGCCAGCAGCGGGATCTCGTAGAGGATCACATGCAGCCACGGCCCGCGCACGCGGATCGCCAGTTGCCCGGCGTCATCCAGGCCAACCTGGACGTAGCGCAGGTTGAAGCGGAACAGGCTGAGGAAGCGGATGAAGTCGGGCTTGATGAACGGGATTTTCTCCAGGTACGCCAGTTGGTCGTGGGTGACCGTGACCTCGGCCAGTTGCTCCACCTGGTAGCGAATTTCCGCCAGGTAGGGGGCGAGGTCCTCGCCATTGCGGCAGCGAAATTCCCATTCCACCTCGGCATTGGGGTAGTTGTGCAGCACCGCCTGCATCATGGTGATCTTGTAGAAGTCGGTGTCCAGCAGGTTCTGGATGATCCGTGGGCCGAAAACGCTGTCGCTCATGGGCGGGCTTCCTTGATCAGAGAGAGCTGGTAGTCGAGCGCGGCCTCGTCGCCGCAGAGGATGACCCCTTCGGCAGCCAGCGCTCCGCAGGCGGTGATTGCGCCTTGCTGGGTCAGCGCGCGGCAGGCGGGCAGGTACAGCAGCACTTGAAAGCCTGCCTGGCGCAGTTGCTGGGCGGTGGTCTTGACGCAGTAATCCAGGGCCAGGCCGCCAACGATCACCGCGCCTACCTGCTGCACCTTGAGGTACTCGATGACACCGGTGGAACGGCGCTCGGCCAGGTCGTGGTAGCAGGCGCCGTAGGGGTGCAGGTCCGGTTCGATGCCTTTCCACACGAAGTAGTCGTAGTCGATGGGGGCGGGCAGGCCAGGCAGCAGTTCGAACCCCGGGGTGCCTGGCACGCAGTGGCTGACCCAGGTCAGGTCGGCGTTGGGCAGGCCCAGCGGCTGCAGCATTTGCGTGGGTTCGGACACCACCCAGGCGGCATTGGCCGGGTGTGCGTCCTTGCTGCCCAGGCGCAAGTCGGCGCGCAGGGCCATGGTGTTGAGGTCGGCGGCGATCTCATTGCCCTCGGGTACCGGCAGTTCCTGCGGGGCGTTGGCGGTGAAGCCGTTTTGCGCGTCGACATCGAAACTGGCGATTTTCATCAGGCACTCCTCGCTGGATTTGCTACATAATTCATCTGGTGTAGTAAGTGTGTCAAGCACAATCTACAGCGCAGTTCGAGCTTGCATTACTTAAACGCTCTGGTGGATTATTGCGACATTAAACTGTGGAGGCTCCTGGTGAGTACAGCCGAAGTCCTGGCCAGCGTCGATATCGTCGCCTTGCGCCTGGCCCCCGAAGCCCAACACCTGCAAGTGTTGTTGCACCGCCGCGAGCGTGAGCCGCATGCCGCCCAATGGGCGCTGCCCGGCGTGATCGTCAACGGCCGCACCCCGGACACCAGCCTGGAGGCCGCTGCCGAGCGGGCCTTGTGTGAAAAGGCCCAGGTGTTGCCGCGTTACCTTGAGCAGGTCGGTACCGAAGGCAATGCCTTCCGAGACCCGCGCGGCTGGTCATTGAGCACCTACTACCTGGCTTTGCTTGACCCGCAGCAGCAGGTCGAGGGTGATACGTTGGCTTTTTTCGACCTGGACAGTGTGTTGGGCCGCAAAGTGCTGCTGCCGTTCGATCACAACCTGCTGGTGGAGCGCGCCCGCGAACGGTTGGCGAGCAAGACGGTGTACAGCAGCTTGCCGCTGAATCTGCTGGGCGAAAAATTTACCGTGCTGGACGCGTTGGGGGCAGTGCAGGCGTGCCTGGGGCAAGCGGTGAACAGCACCTCGCTGCGCAAGCGCCTGGAACGCTTGCGTGAGCTGGGGTGGGTGCGCGATACCGGCGAGAAGAACCAGCCTCGGCTCGGCCGGCCGCAGCAGCTGTATCAGTACACACCACCAGGCGAGCGGCCGTTCATGTTCGACCGCAGCCTGTTGCCGGAAGGGGTGTGAGGGCGGGTTGCTCACGCAGTGCGTTTCGCCATGCAGGCGCGTTGCGGATGCGTGCGCATTCTGCATCTCATGACAGTTGATCAGCTTTTTGTACCAAACGGTACATTCTGCGCGTAGAATCGCCGGCAACCGGCAATTGTCCTACAAAACTATTCAGCGGAGTTCTGAGTTGATGCGCGCGGATCCGAGTCGCCTGACCGCAATCGAGCACAAAATGCTGCTCGAGGACCTCAGCAGCAGCTCCACCCAAATTGAAGACCTTCTGGAACACATCGTGTGCGGGCAATCCACCTTGGTTGAGCTTGTGAATCTGCTCGGCCCTTTTGCGCAATGCGAGGCTCAAGGTGATGTGCAATTACCCCTGTGGAAGTTTTTTTACACAGAGCGCGGCTTTGAGCTGAGCGATCCACAAGTATTGTCGGTGGCTATCGATGTGAAGGGCTGCGTCAGCGATTTTGCTCTGGTCTAGTTAAAAAGACTTGGTCGCCCCTAGGAAGTCCGCTTTCCCAGAATTCGGTCTCTGCAGACGCTGAGCACTTCATCGGCCAGTGGCGAATGGCGTAGTGGCTGGTGGCGGCAATTACCGGCGGCCACCCATTTGACTCCACCCGCTACACGCCGACTTCCAAGGGCCGGGCGTGATTAGCGCACACTTCCCCGTATTTTCTCGCGCAAGCTGTGTTCGTAGCCGTCCTGGAGTTTCACCTTCTCAGCCAGGCTCGGCAGCAGGCTGCGGGCAATCACGATGATGCCGTCGCGGTCACCAATAATGGCATCACCTGGGTAGCAAACGACATTACCGCAGGCAACTGGGACGCCGACCTGGCCTGGGCCCCATTTTGAGGGGCCGGCTGGGTTCACCGCACGGGCATAGATAGGCAGCCCCATGCTGTCGAGTTCTTCAATGTCACGTACCGCGCCATCGATGACGACCGCAGCAACCTGCTTTGCCAGGCAGATCTCCCCGAGCAGGTCACCGAAAACAGAGCGGTTTACTTCACTGTTGCCGTTGATCACCAGCACATCGCCTGGCTGCGCTTCGTCCAGCGCACGATGAATCGCGAGGTTGTCACCCTCGCGAGTGTTGAGCGGCAGGATGGTGCCGTAAAACGCAGGCTTGCCTGCGGTGTGGCTAATGGCCGAAGCCATCATGCCCATCCGGTGGAGTACGTCGCCGATGAGTGCTACTGGGTAATGCGAGATTTCCTCGATCAACGCCAGGTCAGCTCGCTCCCAGGTGGCGTTAACACTGATCGAGTCATCGGACACATTGATGAACATAGGATACCTCCAGTATCGGAAAAAGGCTTAGCTGAACGACTTCGGCACAGGCTGGTTAACTGGGTGGGCAGGTGTTCCGCCCTTCAACACGGCGGCAATCGCCTCCAGTGCGCTCATGCCAACGCGTAACAGCGACTCATCGGTCTGGCCGGCGACGTGGGCCGTGACGATCAGGTTGGGCGTATTCGCGATATCTGGTGTGGCATGGTCGAATGGCTTGATCATGTCGATGTTCTCGGCGGCGAGGACGTCAGCACCTGCACCAGCCAGCTTTCCACGCTTGAGTGCATCGACCAGTGCTTGCTCGTCCACAACGCCGCCACGGCTGGTGTTGATCAGGATTGCGCCATCCTTCATCTCGGCGAACTCAGGTGCGCCGATCAGGTTGCGAGTGGTTTCCAACAGCGGGACATGCAGACTGACGACGTCAGCTGTGGACAGGAGGGTGTCAAAGTCCACCCAACGGCTGTCCGAGCTCGGGTCGATGGCCGGGTCGGTAAAAATCACTTTCATACCGAAGGCCTCAGCTACAGGTGCGACGCTGGAGCCAATGTTGCCGAACCCTACCAGGCCCAACGTACGTCCTTCGAGCTCGATGCCGGTCAGCGAGAGGCGGTCTTCTGCCCAGACCCGGTTGCGGGTTTGCTCAGATGCCAGCGGCAGCTTGCGACACAGCGACAAGAGCAGCGCGAAGACATGCTCGATCACGCTGCGCTGGTTTGCACCTGGAGTATTAGTGACCCAGACGCCATGTTCGGCTGCTGCTTTGTAGTCGACGTTGTCATAGCCGGCGCCATGGCGAGCCACGATCCGCAGCTTGGGCGAGGCAGCGATCATTTCAGCGCTGATGTGGCCACCGCGTAAAAACACAGCGTCCACTTGATTGCGGATTTCTTCATATCCAACGGCATTGGGGCCGTAGCCAAGGCGCACCTCGCCGATCTGCGAAAGACGGGAGAGGATTGTTTCGTGAATGGGGCTGGTGACGTAAATGAGAGACATGCTGTGGTACTCAGGCAAATTGATGTTTTTTGTCGTCGGCGGCTGCTTGGCTGCGAACAGTCCACAGTACGATCAGGCCTAGAACGCCGGCAGCGCTCAGGATGAAAGCAGGGGCGGTTTGGTTGCCGGTGGCGCCGATCAGCCAGGTCGCCATGAAAGGCCCGATACCGCCGCCGATCACGGCACCAACGCTGTGGCCAAATGCGACGCCGGTGTGGCGAACGTGGGTAGGGAAAAATTCAGGCATGACCGAGTAGGTGCCCGCCAGGCAGAGCGCATAAGGGATCATCCCCAGCGCCAGGCCGGCCATGGCCATGCTGACCTGACCTTGCTGCATCAGCAGGAACGATGGGACGGAGAGCACGGCGTAGCCGAGATAGGCCAGGCGGAGCACGGCTTTGCTGCCGATGATCGAGCCGAGGTGCCCTGCCAATGGGATCATCAGGGCTGCGAAGCTGACTGCAACCAGAACGATGGTGGAGGCCTGTCCCTTCGAATAGCCGAGAATCGAGCTGAAGTACGCGGCGATGAAGACGGTGCCGATATAGGTGCCGATGTTCTGCACCAGCGAAATCATCATGACCTTGGTCAGCGGGCGCATATAGTCGCGCACGAGCTCAGCGAAAGGTGCGCTGTGACCTATGCCTTCTTCAGCCTTTTTCGACTCGAATTCCGGACTGTCTTCGATGCCCAGGCGCATCCACAGGCCGATTATGCCCAGCGGCAGCGCCAGCAGGAACGGAATACGCCACCCCCAATCAGCCATCTGCGGGTCGGTCAGCCATGCGGCTGCAAGGCCGGCGATGGCTGCGGCGAGCCCTTTACCGAATTGGGCAATCGACGGCAGGAAAGAGATGTACAGCGAGCGACGGTTGGCGGGTGCCCACTCGCGGATGTAACTGGCCGCGCCGCCGATTTCACCACCGGCAGAGAAACCCTGCAGCATGCGCAGTGCGACGAGCAGGATAGGGGCCCAGACGCCGATTTGCGCATAACCAGGCAAGAGGCCGATGAGTGTCGCAGCCGCCCCCATCAGGGTGATGCTCGCGATCAGGCTTGCGCGGCGGCCTACCTTGTCCCCGAGCCAGCCGAAGGCTACTGCGCCTATCGGGCGGACAAGGAATGCCGAGCCGAAGACCAGAAAGGTGTTGAGCAGGCCCGTAGTGGGGTCGTCCGACGGGAAGAAGACCAGGGCGAGGGTTGCCGCAAGGTATCCGTAGACGCTGAAGTCGTAGTACTCGACGAACGTACCGAAGACAGCTGCAGCCGTAGCTTTCTTGGCCTTCGTCCTGCGTTCAGTACCTGGCTCAGGCATGGCGACGGACTCCGTCAACGTATTGTTGTTATTCATAGGTCACTCCACTTTGTAGATCACGTCCATTTTTAAAAAATGGGACAGCGTCCTGTTTTGTTTTTTTTAAGAATCCTCGCGCTCAGCCTGGTTGTCAACAGGCGGCGATTGCTCTGCAGCTTGAAACCGGCACAAAATGGGGACTTCCCACATGCTCAGCAAGTCGATTAAATGCCTAACGCGCCCAGTGAAAATGCGGCTTCCAAAGCCCCCGCAGCTACGTCCAGCCACGGTCGATTGATTGAGGTGCTGGATGCTTTGGTCAGACGAGCGGATGGCGAAGCGTGGGGCGTCAGAGAGCTGGCTAGTGACCTGAGTGAAAGCCGAAGCACCATCAACCGCATCTTGGTGGCTTTGGTTGACCGAGATTTTGCGGTTGAGGATGGGGTCGGAAAGTATCGAGTGGGGCCGCGCTTCAGGGTACTGATGCACGCTTTGAATCATCGCAGTCTTCTGTTGGAGACGGCTCGGCATCTTCTCGACGGCTTGGCGGAGGGGGCGAAGCAGGCGGCCTTGTTGTCGGTGTATGCACCGCATTTGAACGGCTACTACGTCCTGCACTGTGGCGAGGCCCCGGCCACTTTGTTCTTCAGGCCCAAGAGCGGAAATCCTTTCCCCTTGGCGTTCGGAGACATCGGTAGAGCGTTCAGTGAGTACCTTCGACAGCATCCCTCTTTAGATGAAATCTCACCTCGCCAAACATCGATTGAACCGCCGCAGGGCATTTCTGAGACCGAGTTTCCCCCAGCTGTTTCGATGGTGGTGAGGCAGTTGGCACCGGGGTTGCTGATCTCGGTGTCGCTTCACGATCTTGGAGGTATTGATGGCAAGGTTCGGGACTCTGCCCGGGCGACCCTCAATGAGATAGCCGAGCGGCTATCACAGGCATTTGGGGTGTCTGACAGCTTCGGTCGTGAGGTGGTCAACGATGGCGACAGTTCTATCGTCGCCCGGCTAGAGGGGCTGCTGCAGTTGGCCTGCGCTGAGCCAAATGGTTACAGGTGCAGATTGGGCATGGCTGCTCAGTTGCAATGCAATGCGGCAACGGCCAAGAAAATCATTGGCTCTGCCACTCTGGAACGCTTGATACACATCGATGGTCAGGTGATCTATCCAGGTGCCCGTCTGTATCAATGGGCTGCGCTGCTGAGCAATGAAACCTACTCCCCGGTGAAACTCTGCAAGGCCATCGTTGACGCGCTCGTGAAGGAAACGGGAGAGACAATTGCGTACCTCTCGTTTGACGGGGCAACTTCCAAAGCCCAGTTCCTTGAGGTTATTCAAGGCTGGCGGCCTATCCAGTACAAGCTGGAGACTGGCGTGGAAGTTCCCCTATATGCCGGGGGCGCCGGCAAGGCCGTACTAGCCCATCTGCCGGCAGATTTTGCTGATGGTTTGAAGCTGGAGAAACTCACCGAGGCCACCATCACTTCGCACGCCAAGCTCCGTGCTGATCTTCAATCGATCAGAGAGCGGGGATGGTCGGTGGGTGACGGCGAGCGGGTTCTGGGGGCCTTTGGTATCGGCGTTCCATTCTTTATCAATGGGGAGGTGGCGGGCTCTATCTCTGCAACGATACCCCAATATCGAAAGGAAGATTGTGACGTCCCCTCGCTGGTTGAGCGCATGAAACTGGCTTCTAAGCGCATTAGCCAATTGCTGTCTCTGGGTGCAAGGGGCGTTGATTCCTAGCGGAGCTGCGCCTGCGACTCTCTGCTCGGCCTCTCAACTGAATTTTTCCAGCAGAAGACACCTCCATAATCCATCAACCGGGGAGGGGCTCTTGTATCAGCACTCCCACTGTACGTCATCGACAATGGAGATCAGCGGGCCGGAACCGGAGTTCACAACTCAGCCTATTGATTTCAAGAAGTTTGCTGAAGGGTCAGGTGGCGCGTAGCGCCATGCAGATCAAACTGGAGGTTAGCTATGCAACCTAAGACTGAGGGCCCGGAAGAAAAAGGGCCAAGCGATGTCCCATTTATCAACGACCCTGAAAAGCCCACATCGCCGCCTCTGAATGATGCCGATGCTACGGACGCAGCAGAGGCGGAGGAAGGCATTCAAGACGACGCAGAGTCGATCTAGAGCCTAGGAGCTACGCATGGATACCTATCACCTAAGCCCAACCGCCGATGGTTGGGAACTCAAAAAAGCCGGCGCGAACGTGCTTCGAAGCGTGCCGCCACCAAGCAAGAACTGGTTAGCTCACTGTCCGACTTATTTCACGGCAAAACAGCATCGGTGAAGATCCACAAGGCGGATGGCACCATCGAAGAAGAACGCACCTACCCGCGTTCTGCTGATCCGAGGCGTTCAAAAGGGTGACGCCTATCACTGCAGCCGAGCTTGGTATCGATGTCAGCGAGCCGAGCGGCCACGGGCTGTACAAGTGGCTGCTCGCGAGCTTTTTGATCGGGAAGAGGATTCGTTCCTCTGTCGCGTTTGAAGCGTACCGAAATTTGGTTGATCGCCATGGGTTGGATACGCCTGAAAAATTGGCTGGCTGCTCCCATCGGGATCTCGTCAGGCTCTTGGGCCAGGCAGGTTATGCGCGGTACGACGAATCCACTGCGACCCGATTGCACGAGTTAGGTGTTGGCCTGGCTGCCGAGCTGGAATCTCGAACGAATGCTGTAGAGAGCGGGTCAATGAAGTCAGCTGAGTTTGACGCGTGGCTGCTCAGCTTCAAGGGCATAGGGCCGAAGACATTGGAAATCTTCAAGCGTGAAGCTGTTCTGGGAGAAAAGTAATGCGTGTATTCGGATGGCTTCTTACCGCGCTTGGCAGCGTTGGACTTTTGGTGGCTATGGGGCTGCTGGCCTTGTCCATGATGGGTAACCTTACAAACCCTGAGCAACAGTTAATGGTGCCCCTGTGCACTGGTGCTTTCTCCGGCATATTAATCTTGGCGGGGAGACATCTCCGGTCTCGAAGTAAGCCACTCCTCCCAATTCTTCTTGCATCCTGACGGTTATCGCCTCAACGTTGCCAGGGCGATATGCTCCTCGTATCAGCTCAATACGGCTGGCCGTATGCTTTACGAGGTGGTCTATCGGACTTCGGAGCAAGGAAGAGGCGCATGCCGAACCAAAATAGAGATCAAGCTGAGCAGTTGATAGCCGAGGTGCTAGCGGCGGCCTGCCTTGTGGTTGAAAGCGATGGAGGCTCTGCAAAAGATCGATGCCTCGTTCGGCGCGTCCTGCGATGTACGGATGATGCCCTACGCGCTCAGAAAATCACTGTGCATAGTCAAGCTGATGCTAGAGAGCTGCAGTTGCCGAGCGCGGCGCAACAGGGCTACAGCGCCCTCGCAGTTCGAAAAGTAGTGATGAGAAGACGTGGCCGGCAGGTGGTGCTAGATCTAGCCCGCCTCCGTTCGTATAGAGACCTCATGAACGTGGGCAGATGGTGCAAATCCGCACTCCGAAGCAACCTTCTGAAGGCCTTCAAAATTCTTGGACAACCTGAGCTCTGCTGAGCCAGTCCGCCGTTAACCTGAATCACGCGGCACATCCCGTCATATAAGGGGTCGATAATCCGCTCGCCGGTGATTGCTTTGCCGCTTCGCTGCGCTATGGTGAGAACACCCCACAAATAAGACTAAAGTCGTAGGAGGTCGGCATGCGGATTCGCGGTGACGTTTTCTGGAAATGGGCAGACCCAACGCTTCACCACAGGACTCACGACGAGACACTCGACGATGGCACCAGTATGGATGTCCAGGTGCGACTGTCGCGTACAGGTGCCACTCAATTGTTCATCGGTGTATATGCCGGGACGGGTATGGCACTCCACGAAGAAGCTTTCCTGTCGCGCCCAGGTGAGTCGATGACTAGAGCCCTGGCATGGGGGTTGGGACGTGCTCGCTGCCTTGCAACCAATCAGCAGCCTGCTGAACGGCAGGTAGCGTAAAGCTCCGATCAAGAAGGTGGTGGTGGTGACCTATTGGCCGCCACCCAGGTGATTCCACCCGCTATACGCCGACTTCAATACGTGTGGAAGGCGAGGCAGCTCACGCCTGATTTCGCTCAAAGCTTCAGGGCTTCGAATCCACTCCGTCAACCACGCGATCAGCATCGGTCGAGTAGTGGGGCAGGGCGCTACTTGCTGTTCAAGCTCGTCGGCTACCTGGGCAAGAAGCTCTAAGTGTGCATCAAGCTCTGCAATCTGATTTGCCATGGGCATCAACCTCTCGCCGAATCGGCGTCCCAGCTGCCCTTGGTGCGGGGTACGACCTCTACGACACCCATGGCAAAACACGACTGGCCTTGAACTACCCCACCCGGGCGGAAGCGGAGTACGACTGTGCAAGTCGAAATAGCCAGGAAGGCGCTAGCGGCGCTAGCTTAGTAGGATGTGGATAGCGAACCTGTCCCTGCTAAATAGCCTGCTGCTGCCATGCCTGAGGTGTCATCCCTACAGATCTCATAAACGTCCGACAGAAATGCGGCTGGTCGTAGAAGCCGCACTCTAGGGCGATCTCGGCGAGCATCATCGTCGATGCCTCCAGCAATTCTTTACTCTTCCTGAGCCGCTGCTCACGCAACCACTGTTGCGGAGAGACATGCGTGGATTCCTTGAACATTCGCGAGAAATGGCTGCGTGACAAGCCGCAGGCTTCGGCCAGTGCAGTGACCGATATACCTATATCCAGATGATCCAACATCATTTGCTTGGCAGTGGTCACCTGCCAAGGTTTGAGCCGTCCCGTCCATTGAATCGCGACGGTGGCTATCACGATACCGTTAGCACTGTTCATGGGGATCAATTCATCCTGAAAATTTGGAGGTGGTTGATTCGGGCAGCGCGGTTCGCTGAAGCCTCTTCTATGGCTTCAGAATATTCCGTCTCGATGGTCTAGCCCGGATCAGCTGATTCCAGCCCCTGGTTGTCGATCAGAAACCAAGCCTGGGGCTGATAAGGTCTCAGATCGGCGCGGCCACGGGTGCCAAGGTGGGGCCGTGCTGAACGCGCTCTGGCGCTTTGTGCACCATGGTGTAGGCGTAGTCGACGCCCATGCCGTAGGCGCCTGAGTGTTCCTTGACCAGCTCCATCACCGCATCGTAGGTGTCACGGTTTTTCCAGTCGCGCTGCCACTCCAGCAGCACCTGTTGCCAGGTCACCGGCACCACACCTGCCTGGATCATGCGCTGCATGGCGTAGTCGTGGGCATCCTTGGTCGTGCCACCGGAAGCGTCGGCAACCATGTAGATCTTATAGCCTGCATCGTGCATGGCCGACAGTGCGAAGGTGGTGTTGCAGACCTCAGTCCACAGGCCCGAAACGATAATCTTGTTTCGACCGTTCTTCTTCAGCGCATCACGCACTTTCTGATCGTCCCAGGAGTTCATGGACGTGCGCTCAAGCAATGGAGCATCCGGGAAAACCGCGAGCAGTTCGGGGTAGGTATGCCCGGAGAAACTCTCGGTTTCGACCGTGGTGAAGACGGTCGGCACATTGAAGATCTTGGCTGCTTTGGCCAAACCTACGGTGTTGTTCTTCAGCGTCTGCCGGTCAATGCTCTGTACGCCAAAAGCCATTTGCGGTTGCTGATCAATGAAGATCAGTTGGCTGTTGAGCGGGGTCAGGACTTCAGTGTGTGGATTGCTCATTGTTCTTCCCTTTTGCTGAACGGTAGCGAGAGTTTTTCGGCGGGTCGTCGCCGAGTGCCATCACAAGATAGCGAAACACTCAGCGAAGCGGTGGCGCACTTTTGCGCCTTTGGAATCGCATTAATGCACCACAGAAGGCGTCCAATCCGGTGCTAGGATCTCGGCCAGTCGGATCACGTCGATCCATTTTTCGCCGAGGAGAAACCAATGGCTGCTTCACGACCTTTCAACGACGACACCGCCTACTGGGGCGTTTCATGGGAGGAGGCCTATGGCTATCCGCAAGCGCGGCGAGTTGGGAACGAGATCTTCATCTCGGGGCAGTTCAACCATGACGAAGAGGGCAATCTGGTAGCACCGGCGCCACTGGATGCTGAAGGTCGTCCGAGCGATTTCTCGTCGATGGGCGAACAGATGCGGGTGTCCTACGGCAACATTGCCAAGTTGTTGGCCTTGTATGGCGCCACGATGCAGGACGTCGTTGAAGAGACGCTGTATGTATTGGACATGGATGCAGCCTTTGCCGTTGTCGGCAAGGTGCGCAAGGCGGCGTATGGCACCGAGCGCCCGCAGGCGGCCAGCAATATCATCGGCGTATCGCGGCTCGCTCAGCGTCCACAACTGATCGAGATTGTGTGCCGTGCGGTGATCGGTGCCCAGGCCAAGTGACCTGCGCTCCGGGTTTCAGCTATGAAGCCGGGATGGCCTGCTGACCTTCGACCAGCGGTTTGAGGTCGGCCACGGCAGCCGCACAAAATGTCATGAATGCCTTCACCCGCCAGGACTTCCTGATGTCCTGGTGGGTAAGCAGCCAAAGCTCGTCCTGAAGCTCCTGCACCACTGGGCCTGCCCGAACCAACCCAGGGGTCATATCGCCCAGCATGCAGGGGAGGAAACCAAAACCGAGGCCCGCCGCAATTGCAGCGCTCGCTGCTGCGACCGAATCGGTGCGATAAGAGATTTGCTCCGGTGGCACCCGACACTCGACGTAGCTCGTTGCCTTCAAACCGCACAGGCCTCCCGAGTAGGACACCCACGGCTGGCCCTCAGCGAAGGGATCGGCAATTGCCGCCTGCTTGACGCTGCCATATGGCGCCCAGGCGATGTTGGCGAGCTTGCGACCCACAAGGGCATCTGCCGGTTTCTTGGTCGCGCGCACCGCGATGTCCGACTCGTCTCTCGCCAGGCTCAACGTCTGATTGCCGACCAGCACTTCAATCGTGATCCCCTCATTGGCGGCTTTGAAGTCCGCGATGATCGGCGTAAGAAAGTACAGCAGCAGCGAGTCGCTGGTGGTAATTCGCAGTTTCCCCAAGGGGCCTTGGCCGGCACGAGAAACCCTGCGAGTGACACTGACGATGTCCAGCTCAACGCGCTCGGCCAGTGCACGCAGCTCTGCACCTTCGGCGGTTAGCAAATACCCCGCCTTGCGATGATCGAACAGCGCAACCCCCAGCGTCTTCTCAACCTGCGCAACCCGCCGCGAGACGGTGGAGACATTGATGCCGAGCCTCTTGGCGGTAGCGGCGCGATTGCTACAGTCGCTCAGCGTTTTGATGATCCGCAAGTCGTCCCAAGACAGCTGGCTGACAGCTTCACCGACATCCCACTTAGGGCCATTGGCATTTTCAGGGACAGGCTGGGCACTTCCAGGTGACGGCTTCACGTAAATCATTCCGGGTAGGGAGGGCTGATGATACGAGAAGGGGCTTAGCCAACCAAGGTGTAACTTGGGGCATGTCAGGGGGGAAAAAGAAAACCCGTCGCTAGGCCTGTGCGAGCAGCGGATTATCAACCTTGCCCATACCCTCGCGGTGAGATGCCCCGTCGCTTTAATGCCTCCCTACACAAATCATCAGCAGGTTGACTGAGGCACCGCCTAAGACCGGAGCTAGGTAGGGTGCTTCGGCAGCCTCGGTAATCGAGGCTTTCGATCCTCTCGAATGGCCGGGCGCAGATTGGAGCGCAGGCTCGATTGAAAACCCTTCTCACACGTACAATCAAAAAATTCAGAAGAGATGCTTGACCAGGGAGAACGACCGTTCTACTCTGGCTACATGGATAAGCCAATGACCGATACACGTGAAAAAATTCTGGCTACTGCCGAAAAGCTGATTTACGAAAATGGCATCCACGCCACTGGCATGGATCTCCTGGTAAAGACCTCTGGCGTAGCGCGTAAAAGTATTTATCGCTATTTCGCGACTAAAGACGATGTCGCAGCAGCGGCACTGAATGCGCGTGATGTACGCTGGATGCAGTGGTTCAGGAGTGAATGCGAAAAGGCGCAAACTCCACAAGAACGCATCCTTAGCATTTTTGATGTATTAAAGTCCTGGTTTGAGTCTGAAGGTTTTCGCGGCTGTGCTTTTATTAACACTGCCGGAGAAGTGGGCGATGCAGACGACCCTATTCGGCAAATCGCAAAGCTGCATAAACAAAAGCTACTTGACTACACGCTAGAGCTTACTAAAGATTTAGGCGTCAAAGATCCGATTGTTTTGGCTAGGCAGTTTTTCGTGCTTATAGAGGGCACTATAACCGTGGCCCGGGTAATGGGTGATTTCACCGCCCTGGATAGTGCTAAAGAAATCGCTAACATTTTGCTCAAAGAAGTACCGCGCACAAGCGCTTAACGTTCCAGAACCGCTAATTCCACTGAACGATCCAGATGATTGGAGGCACCCTCATGCCCAACGAACAAGTTCGTCCGCCACTTCCTCCGTTCACTCGCGAATCGGCGATTGAAAAAGTCCGCCTCGCTGAGGATGGTTGGAATACCCGCGAGCCCGAAAAAATCGCGCTCGCCTACACGCTGGACACCCAATGGCGTAACCGCGCCGAGTTTGCGACCAATCGCGAAGAAGCCCAGGGTTTCCTCACTCGAAAGTGGAAGAAGGAGCTGGACTACCGTCTGATCAAAGAGCTTTGGGCCTTCACTGACAACCGCATCGCCGTCCGTTATGCCTACGAGTGGCACGACGATTCGGGCAACTGGTTCCGCTCCTACGGCAACGAAAACTGGGAGTTTGAGGCAGATGGCTTGATGCATCGCCGCTTCGCCTGCATCAACGACATGCCCATCAAGGAAAGCGAGCGCAAGTTCCACTGGCCACTTGGGCGCCGTCCGGATGATCACCCAGGTCTGACTGAACTGGGTCTGTAATCGCTACACCTGCTCCATTGTTGTAATAAGCCATTAGTGCAAGAATGTTATTTCTGCTGCTAAGGGTGGTTTTCAGTCGCTCTCTTTTAATTTGTTTCACGTCTTTGAATATCGCTTCAGGCGGGCCTGGCTTCATTGGCCTGATTTAACGTTCTGCAATAAAATTTGTTTATCCACTTAATTTGGAGGTATCACCATGTCCAACGCACAAGTTCGCCCGCCACTTCCTCCTTTTACTCGCGAATCGGCGATTGAAAAAGTCCGGCTCGCTGAAGATGGCTGGAATACCCGCGAGCCTGAAAAAATTGCGCTCGCCTATACCCTGGACACCAAATGGCGTAACCGCGCCGAGTTTGCAAACAATCGCGAAGAAGCCCAAGGTTTCCTAACTCGTAAATGGAAGAAGGAGCTGGACTACCGTCTAATCAAAGAACTCTGGGCATTCACCGACAACCGCATCGCCGTCCGTTACGCCTACGAGTGGCACGACGATTCAGGCAACTGGTTCCGCTCCTATGGCAACGAAAACTGGGAGTTTGAAGCAGATGGTCTGATGCACCGCCGCTTTGCCTGCATCAACGATATGCCTATCAAGGAAAGCGAGCGCAAGTTCCACTGGCCACTGGGTCGCCGGCCAGATGATCACCCAGGTTTGACTGAACTGGGTCTCTGAGCCATGCAGAACCTGATCCTTCACAGCGGAAGGATCAGGTTTTTTGCTTCCCCACGGTGTCGACATAGTAGTCGCGCCGAAACCCACCGCAAGTGCCGTCTCCCTTCCCTGAGCGCCGAGTCGCGGCATCAGCCCGCGTGGCTACTTCACCCATCAAGACCGCTGGACACTTCTTTAGCCAGCTCGATGAAAACCCCCACCGCTGCACTCAGATAAGCTTCCTTTCGCCGTAAAAGAACGGCAGTTCGCTGCAAGCGTTCTGGCTCCAGGGTGATGGCCACTAGGTCGTCATGAGCCAACGCAATTCTGGCAGGCAGCAACGTCGAAAGATGCGTTCGTCGAACGATCTCAATCACTGCCCCAAGAGCATTGACCTCCATCTGCACCTGAGGGCGAATCCCGTGTTTGCGGCAGTAGCGGTCGATTTGGTCACGAGTGGCAAACTCTGTACTGAGCAGAACCAGAGACTCAACACTCAGGCCTTTCGATGTTATTGCCCGCTCCTCGGCCAAACGGTGTTTTCGGTTCACCACTAGAGCGAGCGTTTCGTTCAGCAAGGGGATGGCTTCAATGTCCGGTGTATTTATTTCATCGAACGCGATCCCCACGTCCAGTTCTCCTGCCAAAAGCAATTCCTCGATGCGCTCTTGGGAGATCTCTTTCAGGTTGACGGTGATTTTGGGATGCCTGGAGTGAAATGCCTCGATCAGCGGCCCCACCAGATAGGTCGTGAATGTCGGCGTTACGGCAATGCGCAATGAGCCACGGCTGAGGTCGCTCACGTCATGGATAGCGCTTTTAGCTTCCCGCAACTCCTGATACGCACGGCGTGCATAGAGAAGGTAGACATCGCCTGCGTCTGTCAGCCGCGTTGTGCGCCCTGAGCGGTCGAACAATTGGGCTCCAAGACTTTCCTCCAACTGTCTTACTTGCTGCGAAAGGGCCGGCTGAGAGACATGCAGAGCCGCTGCAGCTTTCGTGAAACTGAGATGTTCAGCAACCGCCAGGAAATACTGGATGTGTCGAGCGAGCATAAGTTGATCCATAAGATTATCTGATCTACTGCATAATAAATGAGACTTTTACCTTATGTCATGTGTTGCTTAATCTTTGTCTCACACCCAGCGACATTGAGACAGCAACCATGAAAGCGATCATCGACGGTTTTCTGAAATTCCAGCAAAACGCCTTTCCTGAGCGGGTCAAACTGTTCAAGGACTTGGCCAACCAGCAGAGCCCGAAGGCGCTGTTCATCTCCTGCTCAGACAGCCGACTGGTGCCTGAACTGGTCACTCAGCGCGAGCCAGGCGATCTGTTTGTAATTCGTAACGCCGGCAACATCGTGCCGTCGTATGGCCCGGAGCCTGGCGGCGTTTCGGCCTCGGTCGAATACGCGGTAGCCGGACTCGACGTCGCAGACATCGTGATCTGCGGTCACTCGGACTGCGGAGCGATGACCGCTATCGCAACCTGCAAGTGCCTGGATCACATGCCTGCTGTAGCCGGTTGGTTGCGTTACGCCGACTCGGCCAAGGTGGTTAACGAAGCCCGTCAGCACCTCGATAAGCCCAGCAAAGTCGCTTCCATGGTGCGCGAAAACGTCATCGCGCAACTGGCCAACATCCAGACCCACCCATCCGTTCGCCTGGCGCTCGAAGAAGGTCGCGTCACGCTGCATGGCTGGATCTATGACATCGAAACCGGGCGTATCGATGCCTTTGATGGCAGCACCGGCACCTTCGTGTCTCTCGCCGAAAACCCGGAAGTTCACGCCGTATCCCAACAAGCCAGGCACGTTGCCTGAAACCTATACCTGCACCTTTACCTACCCAGGAGATTCACCATGATCCAGACTCAAGCTACTCGCACCGCTCGCCAGGAACTGACCGAAATCATCATCCTGGCCAAGGCCCGCAAGGATCTTTCCTTCGCCGAAATCGTTGATGGCACCGGCCTGTCCGAAGCCTTCGTCACTGCAGCCCTGCTTGGCCAGCACCCACTGCCTGAAAGCGCCGCCAAGGTCGTAGGTGAAAAGCTCGACCTCGATGCTGATCAAGTCACTCTGCTGCAATCGATGCCAATTCGTGGCAGCTTCTTCGACGGCGTACCGAGCGATCCGACCATCTACCGCTTCTACGAGATGATGTCGGTGTACGGCACCACCCTCAAAGCGCTGGTTCACGAGAAGTTCGGTGACGGCATCATCAGCGCCATCAACTTCAAGCTGGATATCAAGAAAGTCGAAGACCCGGACGGTGGTCACCGCGCTGTGATCACCCTGGACGGCAAGTACCTGCCTACCAAGCCTTTCTGATGCCACTCAGCCCGGCGTCAGAACTGCGCCGGGCTACCCCAACCCTTTACTCCGACCGAGCGCCGTATGAGTGCGCTGGCCTCCTTACGCCCCCAATACAGGTGATTGCTATGAAGCTGTTACTCGTTTTGTTCCTCGGCTGCCTTGGTTCTGTCGCTATGGCCGACGACCAGGTTACTCAGACTGCGCAGCTTACGGTGGAGCCCTATCGCTACGCTCAGCACCTCGATATCGCGCACGTTGTGGCTGTTACCCCGGTACCTAATGTCTGCGATGTGGTGCCAATGCAGCTGACTTACGACGATTCCAAAGGCGACCGTCACATCATGGAGTACCGCGTTATAGGGAATGGTTGTTCCAACAACTAACCCACGACCCACCGACTACCGGCCCATCGCCAAGGAACGTAAACCATGAAGTTGTCACGCACACTCACCGCCGGCCTTCTTGCCATTGCCGTTAACAGTGCATTCGCTGCGGGTGGCCCTGGTGTCGAAACCACCACCCAGGCCTTTCTTCAAGCCCTGGAAGCAGGCGGTGGTAAACCGCTGGAAACCCTCTCGCCGAAAAACGCCCGCGCCGTGCTGAGCGGTGCCCAGGCCAGCGTGAAGGTAGATCTCGCGGGTATCCAGGTCGAGCGTCGGAGCATCGAGGTAGAGGGCAGAAGCCTGGATATTCGGGTTATACGTCCAGAAGGGGCAGAGGGCGACTTGCCTGTGTTCATGTTCTTTCATGGCGGGGGTTGGGTGCTTGGTGATTATCCCACCCATGAACGCCTGATCCACGACCTGGTAGTAGGGTCTGGTGCGGCAGCGGTTTACGTCGACTACACGCCGTCGCCGGAAGCGAAGTTCCCCACAGCGATCAATCAAGCTTACGGCGCCACACGGTGGGTTGCCGAACACGGTAAGCAGATTGGTGTCGATGGAAGCCGTCTCGCGGTTGTGGGAAATAGTGTCGGTGGGAACATGGCCGCTGTGGTTGCGATCAAGGCCAAAGAGGCCGGCACCCCCAAACTGCGTTTCCAGGCGCTCTTGTGGCCGGTGACGGATGCAGACTTCAGCAGCGGCTCTTACAACCGCTTCGCCGAAGGTCACTTCCTTACTCGTGGCATGATGAAATGGTTCTGGGACAACTACACCACCGATCCGGAACAGCGACGCGACATACACGCCTCACCACTGCGCGCTACCTTGGAGCAGCTGCAAGGCCTACCACCAGCTTTGGTACAGACTGCCGAAATGGATGTACTGCGGGACGAGGGTGAAGCTTACGCCCGTAAGCTCAATGCGGCAGGCGTGCCGGTTACTGCCGTTCGATACAACGGCATGATTCACGACTACGGCTTACTCAATGTACTCGCTCAGGTTCCCAGCGTCCGTGATGCGATGAGTCAAGCCGCTCAGGCGATCAAGCAGCACCTGAAGTAATCGCAAAAAAATCAGTCGAAGACAGCCAGTCAGATAGCGAATGCTACTGCTCCGCTTGGCCTCCATGTGTGAACTAGGCAGCAAGCGGAGCGCACCGGCCCCGGAGGGGCCAGAGGCGTGCGGAGGGGAAACCCGGAGGGCCGCAACCTAACGAGGCCAGGCTGCGGTTTACGACAGCCGCCCCATCACGAGCACGTTCAGTTCTCGTCTTCCTGTTCATTGGCTTGATCGGCTGTTCGCTTTTTCAGGTGTCGATGTAGCGGGCTGATGGAGATGAGCGCCGGTCGGATCGGTGATTTGAATGACATTGCCATGCTGCCAACCATCCGCCTTGGGATCAGGCGCAGGGATTTGAATGTCAGCCCGCTGAGCTTTCGTTTTTGCCGCATCCACTCTCAGACGCTGATTCCGCTGCTCGACCATCGTTGGATCAGCCTGGCCATCTGCTGTGAACCCCATCATCAACTGCGGGACGCCCACCGGTAGGGCTTTGTCCTGGTCGGTGTGCCACGTGTGCCATGTCTTCCCATAGGTATGCGCAAGCCGTTTCATCAGCGCATGTTCAGCAGGTGCAGGAATACCTGGTGCAATCAACTGACCGGACGAGACTTCATACCCATGGCTGTGCCACATCGCCTTCTCCTTCGCCGGCAGACCAGCAAACAGCTTCTCGTCGATGATGTACTCGATACCCATGATCTTCGCTTCCTCGGTGTTACCGTCGAAGATGACGCACTGGATTACATCCTCATTCAGGATGGAGCAGTAGTGATGCGCTTCCATCTGCACATCAGGATGTCCGTTGTAAAAGTGGAAGCCATCCAGGTAGGCATTGATAGCCTCAATGGGCGGCTTGGCCTGCAAGGTCGCTGCCCCGGCTTCTAGCAATTGGGTCTTGGCTGATGCGGGTCTGCCGGGTGTCTCCACAGGCGACTTCGTCTCAGGAGCAGAGCAAGCCCACAGAAGACTACAGGCCAGGGGAAGGGTTATGAATCTGATGAGTTGTGGCATGAGAGTGGCTCTAGTTAGTGTCCTCAAAGGACAGCCTGGGCCAGCAGAACGGACAATTCAGAAGACAAACGGCCTGGGTCGATGACGAATTCCATACAAAAGAAAGCCCGCTGCTAGGCGGGCTAATGGGAGCTTCTATCACACATAGGGATAGGGCGAGTGTTGCCTAGGTGTCGTGAAAATTGGGTGAAAGAAAAGTCCCGACAATGTCATCACCGGGATTCCCTCAATGCAGGGCCAGTCATATGTACGTGAGTCTGCGAGAGAGATATGCGACGGTTCACTTCGTTGAATCTTGAGTTCAAAAAGGGCAAGCGGAGCGCGCCGGCCCAATGGGCCAGTGGCGTGAGCATGGAACCCCGGTAGGGCCGACCCCAGGGCGACGCCAGGGGTCGGTTCACGACAGCCTCGCTAAGACCTATTCTCCCCGTGGAAACCTCTTGAAGCGTCTCACCTCTTGATACCACGCCAGGCAGTGCGGCCGGTGGCCATGCCTAAGCTTTTGCGCTTAGCCTTGCGGCGTGTTCAGGAGGGATGACTGCAACGAGGTTGGCGCTTCAGCTCTAGGTCGAACGGGCTCCATCACTGACAGCTTTCGACCCAAAGCTGCCTTTTATGGGGTAGCACCCGACAAGCCGTAGGCTGTTGATTACACGATAAGCCAGATCGCTGCCCACTCTCAGCGAATAGCAGGTAGGCTAGCTCTATGTTTAAGGAATTTTGAAGGATAGACATGGACGTTAGACAGATCACACTCCAGGATCTTGAAGGGTTTTATTCGCTTTTCTGCGAGGTGTCCGCTGAAGGGCGTTACTCTGCACGCGTCAGCCCGCCTCCAATTGAGGTCATAGCGCGAGCATTGACTCATGCAACAGAAAAGAATTGGCCGGTCTATGTCATCGAGCATGACGGCGAGATAGTCGGGTCGGCTGAAGCCTATCCCGAAAGCTTTTGCCGGCTTGGCGGTTGCGAGAGTGTCGGAGTTCTCGGAATGCAGGTAAGGCAAGAATACAGGCGCAATGGTTACGGATTTGCCCTTCTCTCAATTGTGGTAGCCCATTGTCGAGATGCAGGCTTCACCTCGGTTGATCTCAGTGTTTTTGAATCCAATTTGGCTGCCCGATCACTGTACGACAAATTTGGTTTCATATGGGTCGAAAACCTTTCTCCATGCAGGCTTCCGAGTGGTGCTGTCGAGAAACCGATCAAGATTCGGCTTGCGCTATCCCCAACACCATAGGAGCACGCCGGGCATGCATCGAACGCCTGGGAACTACCGATGTAGAAATTCAGCCATCGAACGTCTGCAATGGGTCGATAGTAGCCCTTCAAGCACAGCGGCCTCGGATGGCAGCCAAGCCCCGTAGCAGACTACGAAGGTAACGGATAGACGCTTTTGCGAACCGAAGTAAGTTTTGCTATAACCGCTGGTCATCTCAAAGGAATGAACCTATGACCACCAAATCTGTAATTTTTCTCACCGCTGCGCTTGCCTCAGGTTTCGCCATGGCGGTCAGTGAGGCTGATTATTCAGTGTCAGAAGAGAATTGCACTCCTGAGTACTGGGAGAAGCTACCCGATGGCAAGAAGACGGAAGATCTAATCGATAGATGTGATGATCTAGAGCCATCCGAGAGTGGCGGTTCTGAGCAAAAAGCGCCCTGAGATCTACCCGATCAATAAGGAGTCAGCAGGCTCCTTATTGATCGGGCTGACCTGGGAGTCTAGAAGGTCAGTACTTACCTTCTGGACTTTTCTCGAATTTCCATTCGGTCATTTCCTTCGCGGCAAGGAAACTCTTGCAGTTTGCGATGAACTCGTTCCGGTTCGATTCTTTCGACAAGCTCGCCAAATTTTTTTCGTACATCTCCGGAGCACAGTTGTCTGCTGTGGGCTCGGGCACTTTTTCCTCTGAGCAACCTGCCAAAATCGTGGCCAATCCCATGGCTGCGGCCAGCCGAGCCAATTTGATATCCATATTGTGATCCTTAGGTCATTGCGTTTAGCTTGATAGTGGGCTCCCTCGAACCCGCCGGTAGCCTAAAGCGTGGGGGCGTGAAAGACCAGCTTTGCCCGTTTCTCTCGCCATACACCAACGCCGCTCTGGGTCGAGAGCCGCCATCCGCGACTGGCTGCTTCCGACCCATTGCGGACGTCCGCCAGAGGCTGCTTTCGGCTCATACCCGTCGGTCGGAAGGGGCGGCAATGAGCTGAAACAGACTGTAGGCGATACTAGGGCCCTCTCTGAAGTATTGCGTTTGCATGTTGAATCACTAGGACATCACGTTTTAGCAGCAGGCTTAAGTCGGAAGCTGACGCCCATACGGTTGAAAGCGTTCATTGCGGCAATCCTCGCTGTCAGGTCGACAAGATCCTTTTCTGCAAACATCGCTGGTGCTGCTACATAAGCTCCGTCGAAGACGCTTGAAGTCGATCTTGGTCTTAAAGCGGGCTGCAGACTTGATCCACTTTATGGCTATCCCTACCAAAGAACGCCTTCACCTCACCGTACCCTGTTTCCCTTTCAGTATTCAGTGACTCCACCCCCTTGGCGGTACCTTCAACGGTGAAGTAATACACGTGATTGAGACCGATGGTGGCGAGGACGGCGGACAGGTAGGGGCGCAGAAAGTCGGGCTGACGGGCACGTTGGCCGCTGAGGTAGCCCCCGCTAGCTATTGCGACGTAAACCGGACGATCCGTCAGCGTTCCGACTTTGCCTTTGGCGGTGCCCAGAAACGTTTTGCCCACGCGTACCACCTGGTCGATCCACATCTTGAGTGGGGCGGGCACGTTGTAGTTGTGCATCGGCGTGGCAATCAGCAGTACGTCGCATGCCTGCAGTTGGTCGATCAACTCATCGGAACGGCTCAACGTACCCTCCTGCCCGCTTGCTATGACTACGCGCTGATTGGCTAACGCCTGGGCGTAAGGCGCATCGACTGGGGCCAAGGTGTTGAGGTCTAGATCGGTTAACTGGATACCCCTTCTGCCGGCCTGACTGGCCAAGGCAAACAGGATCTGCTGGGACAGTTTCAGACTTTCCGAAGCGTCTGCATTGGGGCTGGCGACCAGGCGAAGAATGCGCAAAGGAGCAAGTGGCTGCTGGGACGATGTCATGAGGTTTGCCTCTTTGAATGTGCGGGCGGGTTATGGCGTATCGAACTGTTTTTGAAAGCGCAGTGCACCCGTCAACAGGCCCTCACGGAAGTAGAAACGTTGCGCGCGGGCGTTGGCCAACCCCGTGTCGAGCACCAGGCGTGCACAACCGCTGGCGCGGCCCAGTCGTTCCAAGGCTTGCAATAAGCGCGACCCCCACTGGCCACCCCGCTGAGCCTCGGCGGTTACAAGGTCATCGACATACAGGAATGCGCCGTAGACCAAGTTTTCCTGTAAGCGGTAACCAGCCAGTGCGACAAGAACGCCTGAGTCATAAGCACCAATCAGGCGATACCCTTCAACGCGCATACGCTCGATGCGGCTGACGAAGTCGGCTTCGCTCGTCAGATGAGGGCGCAATTGCTGCATTACCGAGAATGCGCTGCTCAGCTCATGGGTGCTGTCCAGGGGACGCAGGGCCGGGTCGGCCAGGTCGAGCACGCTGGGTATGAAGTTGTGCAAAGTGAATGTCATGGGAGTTGCCCTCATGAGTAGGTGATGGCGCTATATTGGACTAGCATTGACCTACTTGATTGAGCCAAGAAATGGGATATGAACTAGGCCATGATGACCTTCCCAAAGTCGCCTTTTGCTCCCTTGGAAGAGCAGTCCGCCTTGCCCCTGTATCGTCAACTGTACAACCGCGTGCTGGCCGCCGTTGCCGCTGGCACGTTATGCCCCGGTGACCGTTTGCCGTCGGCGCGCGCCATGGCCAAGGAGCTGGGGGTGGCCCGTGGCACCGTCGAACTGGCCTATTCGCTGCTGGCCAGCGAGGGTTACCTCCTGGCGCTCGGGCAGAAAGGCACCCTAATCAATCCTGAACTGCAGAAGCCCGTGTCGGCGGCCACCGCATTACCAGTCAGCAGCCAAGTGATCGAAGACACCCCTGATTCGCTCTGGCGTCCACCGCAGCTGTTGCCATTCCAGATGGGGGTACCGGCGTTGGATGCATTTCCGCGCAAGATATGGGCGCGTCTCGGTGCTCGGTATCTACGCGGGATGCGTCTGGGAGATCTGGACTATCCGGCTCCCCACGGCCTGGCAGCGTTGCGCAGCGCCATTGCCTCGTATCTGCAGGTGTCCCGAGGTATCGATTGCGGTGCCCACCAGGTGTTCATCACCAGCGGTTGGCGCAATAGCCTGTCGTTGGTCGCTCATACCTTGTTGCAGCCAGGCGAGTGCGCCTGGGTGGAAGACCCGGGCTATCCCACTACGCGCCAGGTGCTTCGCCAGTTTGGCCTGGAGCTGGAAGCGGTGCCGGTTGATGCCGATGGCATGAATGTAGAACACGCCATCGCGGGTTCTCGGGCTGCTCAGGTCGCCATGGTGACACCGGGGCATCAGAGCCCGCTGTCGATGGCACTGTCGCTGCCACGCCGACAACTGCTACTGGATTGGGCTGCCCGCACCGGTGCCTGGATTGTCGAGGACGATTACGACGGCGAGTATCGCTACGTCAGCCGTCCACTTCCAGCACTGGCCAGCCTGGATCGCCATGGGCGCGTGCTGTATGCCGGCACCTTCAGCAAGGTGCTGTTTCCCGGTATTCGCCTGGCTTATCTGGTGGTGCCGCAGGCGCAGGTGGCAGCGTTCGAGCGCGTCGGCCGGGCGTTGTTTGCTGCCGGGTCACCGTCAATTACCCAGGCCTTGGTGGCGGAGTTCGTTGCCGAGGGACACTTCGCTCGGCATATCCAACGTATGCGCCGCCTCTACAACGAGCGACGGGCATTGACCATCGAAGCACTGGAGCGGAGTTTGCCGAAGGGTATGCAGGTGGAACGCTCGCCAGGCGGCATGCACCTGGTACTGCGTTTGCCGGAGGACGTAAGCGACACCGCCCTGGCCGAGCAGGTGCTGGCCAGGGGCATGTCGGTACAAGCGTTGTCGCGCTGGGCTGCCTCATCGCAGCGTCAGTCAGGTCTGCTCCTGAGTTTTACCAACTGCGCCACGACTGCTCCAGGCGAGCAGCTTGGCGCGTTGATCAGCAAGTTACTCAGTTGAGGTTGGCCCTGTTCAGGCCGAACAGCTCATCGGACGAGCCCGGGATCGCCTGGAAAGCCACATTGAGGCGATTCCAGCCATTGATGGCGACGATTAGGAACGACAAGTCCGAGAGATCCTGCTCGGAAAACTGCTCGCGCGCACTCGCATAGAGGCTGTTGGAGATACCATGAGGCGGCAGTTGGGTGAGGGCTTCAGTCCACTCCAGCGCCGCTCGCTCCACTGGCGAAAACAGCTGCGACTCACGCCAGACGGCGACGTGGTGAAGACGCAGCTCGCGCTCGCCATGGATCTTGGCCTCTTTCACATGCATATCCACGCAGAACGCACAGCCGTTGAGCTGCGAAGCGCGCAGCATGATCAGGTGGGCAAGATCGGCCATTAGCGGCTTCTTGCTCAGTTGCAGGGTGAGTTCCACCAGTTTGTTGGACGCTTGGGGAGACAGCTTGAAGTGATCAAGGCGGTTGTTCATGGGTAGTTGCTCGCAGTGGGTGGATGTTTGTTGGAGCCCACTGTAGCTACCCTTGGACTAGCCCTACAGGGCCAAGATGTTAACTTCGAACTGGGCCATGTCTGTATCGAAGTGCGCCATGATCACTCATCGAGCGATAGGGTCGAAGGGGCGCTATAGGCCGTTAATTACCCTCCGCGAATGTAGATTGTGACGTCCCCTCGCTGGTTGAACGCATGAAACTGGCTTCAAAGCGGATTAGCCAACTGCTGTCTCTGGGTGCAAGGGGCATTGAGTTCTAGCAGAGCTGCCCCTGCGACTCGCCGCTCGGCCTTTCAACTGAATTTTTCCAGCAGTAGACACCTCCATAAATCATCAACCAGGGAGGGGGTCTTGTGTCCGCACTTCAACTGTACGTTATCGACAATGGAGATCAGCGGGCCGGAGCCGGAGTTCATAACTCTACCTGTTGATTTCAAGAGGTTCGCTGAAGGGGCGGGTGGCGCATAGCCCCACGCCGATCAATTCTGGAGAGTGAGTATGCAACCCAAGACTGAGGGCTCGGAAGAAAAAGGGCCTAGCAATATTCCATTTATCAACGACCCGCAAAAGCCTACGTCGCCGCCTATGAATGATGCCGATGCTACGGATGCAGCAGAGGCGGAAGAAGACATTCAAGACGACGCAGAGTCGATCTAGGCCGAGTGACGCATTAATAGCTGACACTTGAACCCAACCGCTGATAGCTGGAACTCAAAAAGCCGGTGCGGCACGTGCTTCGAAGCGTGCCGCCACCAAGCTCAGTCTGGTCAGCTTCGGCCTGGACGTTCTCTCCGGTTTATTAAAGATAATCGGAATTTCGAGGTGCCGCTGAACTCTCAGTCAATGGTATGTGCGTTGTTTTCCCGGCTCCAATCCTCCCAACCAACAAGACCAACAGGGGGCTTTTATGACGTGTCTGATTTGCGCAGGGCATGCGCACACCGTGGAATGTGCCACGGGTTGGGAAGAGCGGCATTGTACGGAGTGCGGCGGCTATCGCATGTCCCAAACCCTCATTCTGGCGATGATGGAGCAGGGGCAGATCTTCGACACCCCAAAAATGCGAGCATGGCTGAGCACCCGGCGGGACGTGGTGCCAATACCCACAATCGAGTCCCACCACGCCATTCTCGTCAGGTGAATTGGCGGTGCGCCGCACCCGTTTCCTTCAGGCGCGCTCCCCTCGAAGCCAGCGCTCGTGATAATGCATCAGGCGGGTCAGCCCATAGACGGCGCCGTCGTGCATGACTTGCGCTCGCTCTCCAAAAAAACGCTGGGTACGGGTGAACACGGCAATCGGCTCGCCGGCAAATGCCCACGCAAAGCACAGCGTGCCGGGTAACACCCCTGATGTTGGGCTTGGCCCTGCTACACCGGTAGTTGCAATAACGACGTTGGCATCGCTGTCCTTCAACGCCCCTAAGGCCATCTCCCAAGCGACGGGTTCGCTAGTCAGCCCGTACCGTTCGATGGTTTGCGCGCTTACGCCTAGCAGGCGCTTCTTAGCGGCGGGCGAATACACCACGTAGCCGCTTTCGAGCACCTCCCCTGTACCGGGGAAGGCCGCTAGCAGAGCCACCATGCACCCTGCAGTGCAGGATTCGGCAGTGGTCAGTACCAGATGGTGGTCTTTGAGATAGCCGAGCACGGCCAATACGGGATCACTTGCCATTTTCATGTCGACTCGTTGATCTTTTGCGGTGGACGTGTCGGCTGTGTAAATGGTTCACCGGTTTAATGCAGCTTCGCTTTGTAACGATGCGCAGCGGCCAGATGGCGCGTCAGGCACTGATCATGAGCTCATCCAAACGCAGCCATGCCTGCCACGATCATATGGAGCTCATACCACTCATGCTGGTCTGCTGAACCTCTGAGGCATTGACGACTCAACCGGGCATCGACGTATGGGGCAGGCTGATGCGAACGTTTGAGAAAGACCTCTCTGCACCTCAATTGTTGAAGCTCAATTACCTGGCCCGGTGGTTTCAGGTATTTGAGGACAGAGCATTGCGTATGGAGTCGCCGGACGATTATCACGAGGAACTGCTTCGCCAGGCCGATGAGCTGGATCGTCAAGGGCTGATCTCTTGGCAGGAGTGGCGTGATCTTCGTCTAGAGGCTGACGCTGCTTACCTCAGAGCGGTAGCAGGGGACGATTACCCGTCAGGGTTTCTCTCGAGATCGACGTAGCGGGTTTCGCTAAGGTGCGCCGAAAAACCTGCATGAGGATGAAGTGAGAACGTGGGCTCGTTGATCCAGGCCGTTAAACTCAGCACCGGCCAAGAAGCCTGGGGCCGCTTCGCGGCCCATCGCCGGCAAGCGCGGCTCCCACAGGTACTGCGCCGGCCGTGAGAATGGTTAAATTTTTGTGGGAGCCGGCTTGCCGGCGATGAGGCCGGTACTGACTACAAAGTTGCGGGAAGGCCGCAATTACCGGCCGCCACCCAAGTGATGCCACTCGCTGTACGCCGACTTCAAAACGTGGGGAAGGCGAGGCAGCTCTCGTCTGATTTCGCTCAGCGCGTCAGGGCTTCGAATCCACTCGGTCAGCCACGCGATCAGCATCGGCCGGGTAGTGGGGCAGGGGGCGACCTGGTGTTCAAGCTCGTCGGCTATGTGTCCCAGAAGCTCCAGATACGTGTCCAATTCGGCAATTTGATCGACCATAGTATGCGACCTCTCTCAGCTTCGGATCAGTGCTGGCTCTGTTGCCCTCACTGCTCCAATGTCAGCAAGCGCGCGTCCTCTTCCCGCGCCCCAGGCCATGGCCCTCGTCGTCGTCTCGCCGGGCCGCCTAACGTAAGCCTCTTCAACCCGGGCCAGGCCCGAGGGTTCGTAAATCCCGATGAACAACTGGGTGTCGCCTGTGCGGGCTAACCTGGCCTGAACATCAAGCCGTGCTCCGTCCGCGAGCACCTCTTCATGGGAATGGTGTTGCAGGCTTGGATCGGCCCAAGCCCAGAATACTGCTCCACGATGTCGCATCCTTGCCCCCTGATCAGATCTTCCTCAACAGAGCCTAGCCCTTGTGGTCTTTTTTACCTGCCCCAATCATTTCTGAACATTCCAATGCCAGCTCGACCAAGAGTTGCCTTGATGCTTTCACATAGCCGGACTAATACTAAAGAACTGCCAAGAAGAGGGATGATCATGCAGACACGCTTCGTTGTGATTCCCGCGTTACCTCTGCAAAAAGAACAGTTCCCTCGCCGCATCGGCGTTCCTGCTGCCTTGGCGGCCGGGTATGACCTGTACGACACCCACTGCAAGATGCGGCTGTGCCTCGGCTATCCCACCCGTGCCGAGGCGGATTACCAGTGTATGTGCCGCAACAGCCAGGAACTAGCAGGCGGTTCGGGCGTCGCTGCGCAAGCATAAAGCAGAGCTATCCGCCCAGTCGCTGCTACACCCTGACCCCCAGCCTATTGGCTGGAACGGCTGTTGGTATTCGCTGGAGTCGAGGTGGAGGGACGGTGCAGATGGGTACCGGTTGGATCGGTGATCTGGATGACCTTTCCATGCCGCCAGCCATCCGCACCAGCATCAGCAGGGGGAATCGGGATATCTGCGCGTTGAGCCCTCGTCTTCGCAGGGTCCACCCCCAGACGCCGATTGCGCTGCTCGACCATCTTTGGATCAGCATGGCCATCCGCTGTGAACCCCATCATCAACTGCGGAACGCCCACAGGTAGGGCCTTGTCCTGGTCGGTGTGCCACGTGTGCCAAGTTTTCCCGTAGGTATGGGCAAGCCGCTCCATCAGCGCATGTTCAGCAACTGCTGGTATGCCTGGTGCGATCAACTGCCCGGAAGACACCTCATAGCCATGGCTGTGCCACATCGCCTTTTCGTTCGCCGGCAGCCCGGCAAACAGCTTCTCGTCAATGATGTACTCGACGCCCATGATCTTCGCGTCCTTGGTATTGCCGTCGAAGATTACGCACTGGATTACATCCTCGTTGAGGATGGAGCAGTAGTGATGCGCCTCCATCTGTACGCCGGGGTGGCCGTTGTAGAAATGGAAACCATCCAGATACGCGTTGATGGCATCAATTGGCGGTTTGGACTGCAATGCCGCTGCGCCGGCTTCCAGCATCTGGGTCTTGGCTGACTCAGGCCTGCCGGGTGTCTCCATCGGCGACTTCGTCTCAGTAGCAGAGCACGCCCACAGAAAACTACAGGCCAGGGGAAGGGTTACGAGTCGGATAAGTTGTGGCATTAGAGTGGCTCTAGCGGGTGTCCTCAAGGGACAGCCTGGGCCGGTAAAGCGGACAATGCAGCAGACGAACGGCCGGGGGGCGACGAATGCCAGGCAAAAGAAAGCCCGCTGCTAGACGGGCTAATGGGGGCTTCTATCACTCGTAGGGATAGGGCGAGTGTCGCCCGGGAGTCGTGAAAATTGGGTGAAAGAAAAGTCCCGACAATGTCATCACAGGTGCGAATATTTTAAATGGGCACGATCCTAAGATCTGCTGACGCGATTGCCGACGCGGGCTAGCCAGTGAAATTGAGCCGCTGCGGCCGCAGCGCCAGACGGACTGGCAGTAGGTAATCCCTAGAGGAAATTAAGATGATCCGGCTAGCCGAAAAAAGTGACGAACCCGATATCAGAAACTGCGCTGAGCGCGCTTACGCTCGTTATGTGCCAATAATCGGCCGCAAACCAGCCCCGATGATCGCCGATTTCACCACGCAAATAGCGGCCGGAATGGTCTATGTTGCGACGGACGAAAATGCCACGTTTCTGGGCTTTATTGTGTTCTATCCCGAGGACAGGCATTACCTGTTGGAGAACGTGGCAGTCCTCCCAAGCGCAGCCGGCCGTGGGGTCGGAAGGAAGCTGATTAGCTTTTGTGAAAATGTCGCCCGTCAGCATGGAGTGGCCGCTGTTCATCTGTATACCAATGCAATGATGAAGGACAACATCGCGATCTATTCGAGGCTCGGCTATGTGAAGGTAGCGCAGCGCACGGAAGATGGCTTCAATCGCGTTTACTTCGAAAAAAACCTCACCTGACTGGGGGGGCTCCCGCCCTGAACTGGCGCCACCTTCAGTCTTTTAGCACCCCGCTTCGAACTCCGACCGGATCAACATCTCCAACAGCCGGCCATTAACAGACGCGGCCACTGTTGTTGCCGAACTGTTGCGGTAATGGCGGCCCGCAGGCGCAGGCAAGCCAGCGCCTGCAGTGCCGGTGGATAACGAATTTCGGGCAAAAGAAAGCCCGCCGCCAGGCGGGCTCCCATAACGCACGGCTTAACCCGTAAGAGGCGGGGATCAGTCCGTTTTTTGCTCCACCGCAGGCGCACCGGCTGCTGCGCCGGCATTTGATTTCGCCCGCCCGCGGCCGCCTTTGCCGCGCTGTAGCGAGGCTTGGTGCTTCGCATACCTCGCCTGGGCGGCGGTCACCACACCTGCTACCTGGCCGTTCAAATCCAGGCGAGGCGCATCCTCCACCATGCTTGCCCAGTACCGAGCGCCTCGGCACCAGGTAGAAATGCCAAGCTTGAGCTGTTCGCGAGTCAACCCAAGTAGCTCCAGGTGTTGCTCGGCATCCGTGAAAATGCCCTCCTTGAGCGGGACTTTTGGCGCCGGATTGACAGGAAACGCCAACGGAAAATGCTTCTGCAGTGGCCAGATTGCGGCCACCGCTGGATCCTGCTCACGGGGTTTGGAGTGTGAGGAAGGCTTGCGTTCGGCGCGCTTGGCGCTAGAGGCCTTTGCCTGATCCTTCTCAGCCCGCAGGCGGTCACGTAGTCCAGCTAGTTGTTCAAAACCCATCGTTAAATTCATCGCTTCGGAAATGATTGCGTAGCGCAAGGATAAGCCATGTAGCGTCTGGGGGCAGCACCAAACCGGACAAATTGCCGATGGCTTCGTCTGTAGCCTGGCGGTGCTTTATCTGAAATCGCTGTATCTGCCGCGCTTGGTCGGGTTCAACGGTGGCCCACTGAGGCGACCCGCCACTTCAACTACCCCGCTTTGAGCTGCTGTTTGAGCTGCGCCAGCAGGCGCAAGCCTGCGGCCTCGACCAGATCGCCGTGTTGGCTGAGGGCACCACAGCTTCTGCAGGTGATCAGTGATTTGCGATGCAGTCTGGTGGGCTGAACGAGCTGCTCGCCATCGCATTTCAGGCAGCGCAGTGTGAGGCTCATATTCCTTCTCCTTGGAAATGTCGCGAGGGCTGCCCCCGTTCCTTGCGAGGGCGTTACATTGAGTGGAGAAGGGGGAAATCGTTCAGTCGGAAAATCACCCCGGGCGATCTATTGAAACGAACATGGGCCTGTGCCGCGACAGCGGACAGGCCCAACGGATCCAACAAGCGGGGCTGCCAGGCAGCCCCTTTCTCAGGCTGCAGCCGCCAATTTGGCACTGGTCTGCCGACGACGATACGCACTGTCGCGGCTCGCCAGCCACCAGTACAGCGGCGACGTGATCAACAGCCCCACCAGCCACGACAGGTCGGCCCCGTTGATGTGCTCGGAGATTGGCCCTACATACAGCGGCGTGTTCATGAACGGGATCTGCACCAGGATACCCACCGCATAGGCGGTCAGGGCCTGCGGGTTGTAGCGCCCGTAGATGCCGCCATCGACCTTGAAGATCGACTGGATGTCGTAGTCGCCCTTGTGGATCACGTAGAAGTCGATCAGGTTGATCGCCGTCCACGGCACCAGTACCACCAGCAGCACCAGCACCATGTCGACGAAGTGGCCGATGAAGTCCGCCGACGCGAACACTGCCACCACGCAGCAGGCTGCGAGCACGATCAGCGACAGTACCGCGCGGCTCTTGGCGGTGGGGATCCAGCGGTAGGCGAAGGTCTGGATCAGGGTGATGATCGACAGCACCGCGCCATACAGGTTGAGGGCGTTGTGGCTGATCACGCTGAGCAGGAACAGCACCAGCATGACCGGGCCGAGCGTGCCCGTGGCGAGCTTCACTGCGTCCATGGTGTCCATACCTGCCGGGATGGCCAGCACCGCCACGGCGCCAAAGATGAACGACAGGCTCGAACCCAGGGCCGAGCCCAGGTAAGTGGTCCAGAAGGTCGACGAGACTTTCACGTCGGCCGGCAGGTAGCGCGAGTAATCCGAAACATACGGGGCGAAGGCGATTTGCCAGAGCGCCGCCAGCGACACGGTCGCCAGCCAGCCGGCGAGGTTGAAGTTGCCGCGGGTCAGGAAGTCATCGCTCTGCACGTGGCTGAAGATGTAGCCAAAGCCGACCACGATACCGATGCCCAGCACCCAGGTGCCGATGCGGTTGAGCACGTGGATGAAGCGGTAGCCAATGATGCCAATGATCCCCGAACCCAGTGCGCCGATCACGATGCCTACCGGCACCGGCACGGCATCGACCACGCCATGCAGCGACTTGCCGGCCAAAACGATGTTGGAGGCGAAGAAGCCGATGTACATCACGCCTGCGATCACCACCACCAGCAGCGCCCCGAGCGTGCCGAACTGGGCACGGCTCTGGATCATCTGCGGGATGCCCATTTGCGGGCCCTGGGCAGAGTGCAGCGCCATCAGTACCCCGCCGACCAGGTGGCCAACCAGGATGGCGACGATGCCCCACACCAGGTTCAGGTGAAACAGCTGCACGCCCAGCGCGCCGGTGACGATGGGCAGCGGCGCGATGTTGCCGCCGAACCACAGCGTGAACAGATCCCTTACCTTTCCATGGCGGTCTTGCGGGGGCACATAGCCGATCGTGTGTTTTTCTATGAGGGGTGCCGAATTGGCTGCACTGGTCATGACTGACTCCAAGGCAAGGTGGGGCATCGGGTGCTGCCCGGGTGCGTGCCGGCGAAGGGCGACGCGTTCTTGTTGGAGCGATGATGGGGTGTGCGCAGGGAACGAGAAATTAGTAAATATGTGCCCATAAACCTTAAAAAACCTAAGGCTGACAAAAGGTTAAGGGACGAGTGGTAGCAAAGAGCGGGCCACCGGGCTGTAAGGCCCGGGTTTGGCAGGTTTGAGCGGGCATTGTGCCAAATGGGTGTGCCGCTATGGTGCGGGGTGCTCAATTGAGGTGCGGATAGCAGCTAGGTAGACAGTTGCGGATATTTGACATTTTATGGGTTAGTCCCACCACCCCTGCAAAGCGAATTCTTAAAGGGGAATGCTGTTCACTCAGGTTATCCGTCGCCTGTATTGGGGCCGCTTTGCGGCCCATCGCGACACAAGGCCGCTCCCACAGGGGCCGCGTATGCCAGTAGCTACATTGGCAGCATCCGGTCCTGAATCACTTCCTTCATTACCAAGGTGGAGCTCAGCCGTTTCACATTGGGAATGCTGGTCAGCTGTTCGTCATACAGCTTCTGAAACGCCGGCAGGTCCTTGGCCACCACATGCAGCAGGTAGTCCGGGTCGCCGAACAGCCGCTGCGCCTCGACGATCTGCGGTATGTCGCCCAGTGCTGCCTCGAAGTCCGCCACCGGCTGGCGGGTGACTTCGCGCAGGGTGACGAACACCAGCGCGGCAAAGTTCAGCCCCAGTGCAGCCGGTGCCAGGCGTGCGTGGTAACCGAGGATGGCGCCGGCGTCTTCCAGGGCCTTTAGCCGCCGATGGCAGGGCGACAGGCTCAGGCCTACCCGGTCGGCGAGCTCGGTGACCGATAGGCGCCCGTCTTTTTGCAGTTCGGCAAGGATCTTTCGGTCAGTTCTGTCCACTGAGAAGAATCTTCTAATAATCATGATTGAAGGGGAAATATACGAAAGATAATCCCCCGATGGAATCCGTACGCTTTCTTCATCTCGAAATCGTCTGAAGGAAGACTCAAGTGGCAATCAGTGTGCTGACGGCGTTCTGGGCCGTGTCGTTGCTGTTCGTGATCACCCCCGGTGCCGACTGGGCCTACGCCATCTCGGCGGGTATGCGCGGGCGCTGGGTGATGCCGGCGGTGGCCGGCATGTTGTCCGGGCATTTGCTGGCGACCCTGGTGGTGGCGGCAGGGGTGGGGAGCCTGGTGGCCGGGCACCCGCTGGCGCTGATGTTGCTGACGCTGGCCGGTTGCACCTACCTGCTGTGGCTGGGTGGCAACCTGTTGCTCAGCCCCGCCGTGCCGCAAGCCGGGCATGGCGGTGTTGGCGACAGCGGTTCACGCTGGGCCTTCAAAGGCTTTTGCGTGAGCGGCCTCAACCCCAAGGTGTTTCTGCTGTTCCTGGCCTTGCTGCCGCAGTTCACCGACCCGCAGTCAAGCTGGCCGGTGCCGCTGCAGATCGTCCTGCTGGGGCTGGTGCACCTGTGCAGTTCGCTGGTGGTCTATACGCTGGTGGGTTATGGCGCCAAGCTAGTACTGGGCTCCCGGCCGGGGGCGGCGAGAATGGTCGGAAGGCTGTCAGGTGTGGCGATGATTGTGGTGGCCATGCTGTTGGTTGTCGGTCAGTTCGCCAAATGATCACCGCCTGAAGGGCGCCGTTGATCGACCGGTAAAATCCTGCGGAACGAACCGTTGATTGCACACATCCTATCCTCAGATAGATGGCAATGTGCCCGGGACTTCCCAGACATGAACGTGTTTCAACCCCGCAAAAATGATACGCCGCCCCTGCACTTCCTGCTCAACGGCGGCACCATCGGCAGCCTGCTGCAGTCGATGGACTGGAGCGATTCGCCGCTGGGCCCGCCAGAGGCTTGGTCACCGCATTTGCAGGCGGTCATTGCCACTTTGCTACCGGCGCAGACGCAGTTCGTGCTGTTCTGGGGTGAAGCGTTGGTTGCCCTGTACAACGATGCGTATGCGCCGACCATCGGCAGTAAGCACCCACGGGCACTGGGGCGGCCGGCCGAGGAGAACTGGCGTGAGTTGTGGGGCGACCTTGAGCCCCTGCTGCGCGGCGTGCGCGAAACTGGCCAGACGTTTTCGGCCAAGGATCGGCCGTTCTACATAGAACGCCGGGGCGTTGGCGAAACCGTGTATTTCGACGTGTCCTATTCCGCCGTGCGTGAGGCCGATGGCAGCGTTGGAGGGGTACTGTGCCTGGTCACCGAGACCACCGAGCGCGTGCGCTTTCAGCAGCGTCAGGCGTTTCTGCTGGAACTGGGGCGGGCTTTGCCCGGGCTGGGTGCGGCGGAGCGCATGGAGGCCTATGCGGTCAGCCGCCTTGCGCAGCACCTGGGTGCAGCCCAGGTGTACTTCGGCGAGGACCAAGGCGATGGCGCAGGTTTCAAGGTCACCCATGAGTGGGCCGACGGTGTGCCCTCGATGGTTGGCCACCACTGCTATGCGGCTTACGGGGCAACGCTGCGCGAGCAACTGGCCGCCGGCCAGGTGGTGCAGCAGGCCTTTGAGTGTGCTGCCACGCCGCAGGGGGGCGTGTCGGCCACGCTGCACGTGCCGGTGCTGCGCGCCGGCCGCCTGGAGGCGGTGCTCGGCGTGCACATGCGCAGCCCACATGCGTGCCTTGAAGACGATTGCCAGCTGGTGGAAGACGCCGCCAAGCAAGCCTGGGCAGCCATTACCCATGCCCGTGCGGAGCGTGCCCTGCACCTGCTCAATGAAAGCCTGGAAGAACGCGTGGCGGCCGTGCTGGCCGAGCGCGAAGCGGCCATGCTGCAACTGCACGAAGCGCACAAGCTGGAAATGATCGGGCAGCTGACCGGTGGCATTGCCCATGACCTCAACAACATGCTCACGCCGATCATCGCCTCGTTCGAGCTGATGCGCCGCAACCCGCAGTCCGAGCGCGCCCCGCGCCTCATCGACGGTGGCCTGCAGGCCGCGGAGCGGGCGCGCAACCTGGTCGGGCGCCTGCTCAGCTTCGCCCGCCGGCAGACCCTCAAACCCCAGGCCGTGTCGCTGGCGGCCCTGGTGGAGGACATGCGCGAGCTGATGGCGCGCTCGCTGGGGCCGACCATCGCCGTGCAGGTGCAGATCGACCCTGCGCTGCCCGCGGTGGTGGTCGACCCGCATCAGCTGGAGCTGGCCGTGCTCAACCTGGTGGTCAATGCCCGCGACGCCATGGCCGACGGCGGTGCCCTGCACATCATTGCCGGGCGTGATGCCGACGGCCCGCCGAGGCCTGCGGGGGTAGCCGCCGCGCGGCTGGTGTGGCTGCAGGTTCGCGACAGTGGTGGCGGCATGAGCGAGGAGCAGCTGCGCCGCTGCATCGAGCCGTTCTACTCCACCAAGGGCGTGGGCAAAGGCACCGGCCTTGGCCTGCCGATGGTCCAGGGCCTGGCAGTACAATCGGGCGGCGGTTTCGAGATTCGCTCCCAGCAAGGGGAGGGCACCGTCGCTACCTTGTGGCTACCGATCAGCGATGTCCCGGCCGTGTGCCGTGATCATGAAATGGCCGACGTGCCGCAGGCTGACCGCGCAAGCCGGGTGCTGCTGGTGGACGACGAGGAGATCGTCCGCCATGCCACGGCCTTGCAGTTGCGCGATCTGGGCTACGAGGTGACAGAAGCGGCCAGTGCCGCGGCCGCAATGTTGCTGATGGAGCGGGGCTGGCTGCCGGATGTATTGGTGACCGACCACGTGATGGCCGACATGACCGGTGTGCGCTTTGCCCAGCAGATGCGCGAGCGCCAGGCAGACTTGCCGGTGTTGATCATCACCGGCTACGCCAACCTGACACCGCGGGAACTCAAGGGCTTCGAGGTGTTACGCAAGCCCTACCGGCGCGCCGAGCTGGCGCAGAGTGTGGCGCGGTTGCTGGCAGCTCGGCATTGATGGCTATTCAAGGGGCCAGCACCTTGGCAAGCATCTGGCACACTTGCTCGGCTGAGTACGGTTTGGCAAGAAACGCAAAGCCTTGATGGCCGCCCTCGGCGATTGCGTCGCTGTACCCGGAGGTCAGAATCACCGGCAATTGCGGGCGTAGGCGCTGCAGCTCGTGGGCCAGCGCCAAGCCGCCCATGCCAGGCATCACCACATCGGAAAACACCGCATCGAACTCGCCACCCGGGCCGGCCAGCGCTGCCAAGGCCTCTTCTGCCGAGCTCACCCAGCTGATGCGGTAGCCATGATCTTCTAGAATCTGCGCGGTGAAAGCACCCAGATCGGGGTTGTCCTCGACCACCAGAATTCGTCGTTGCGCACCGCCCTCCTCGGGTTGGGGTAGGGCGGCGGCATCTGCGTGCTCGGCGGGCGTGGTTTCCTGAGGCAGGTACAGGGTAAAGGTCGTTCCCTGACCTGGTACGCTGTGCACTTCTACATCGCCGTCGGACTGCTTGGCAAAACCGAACACCTGGGACAGGCCAAGCCCAGTTCCCTCACCGGGCGCCTTGGTGGTGAAAAACGGGTCGAAGATGCGATCGAGCAGTTCGGCGGCGATGCCGACGCCACTGTCCACCACGGAAATGGCCGCGAACGGCCCCGCATGCGCAGTTTGCCCGCGCAGGCCTGGCATGCGCTGGTTGGCCTGCAGGCGCAAGCGCAACGTGCCTTCGCCGGCCATGGCGTCGCGACCGTTGAGCATCAGGTTGATCACTGCGGTCTCGAGTTGGCTGAGGTCGGCGCGGATGTAGCACGGCGCCTCTGGCAGCTCCAGCTCCACCTGAATCCTTGCCCCCGTGGCGGTATCGAGCATTTCGGCCATGGCCTGCAGGCGGGGGCCAGCTTCGAAAACCTGCGGGCTCAAGGCCTGCCGACGGGCAAACGCGAGCAACTGCCCGGTCAGTTTGGCGCCGCGGTCGACGGTGTCGGCCATGGTCTTCAGGTAACGCTCGCGGCGGGCCTCATCGAGGTTTGGGCGCTGCAGAAAGTGCAGTGACGAGCGGATGATAGTCAAAAGGTTGTTGAAGTCATGGGCCACGCCACCGGTCAACTGGCCAATGGCTTCGAGCTTCTGTGCCTGGCGCAGCACCGCTTCGGTGTGCAGCAGCTGGGTGGTGCGCTCTTCGACGCGGTGCTCCAGGGTGGCGTTGAGCGCCTCCAGCGCGGCCATCGCCTCGCGCACTTCAGCGTGGGCCTGGACCCGCTGGATATGGGACCAGCAGCGCTCCGTCACCTCGCCGATCAGCCGCAGTTCATAGCCAGTCCACACGCGTGGCGCCTTGTCGTGGATGGCCATCAGCGCGGTTAGGCGACCTTCCTTGATCAACGGCATGCAGATGGTCGCAGTGATGCCAATGGCCTGAAACGTTGCGGCTTCTTCGGCGGCCAGTTCGTTGAGGTTGTCGTTGATCACCAACGCTTCGCCGGCGCGCAGGCGGCTGACTGCCAGGCGGCCGAAGTCGGCCAGGCGGTACTGCCCGATCAACCGAGGCGAACCAGGGGCCACGGCGTCGCCACAAATGTTGAACCCGTCCTGGTCGGCGTCCATCACGGCATAGGCACAACTGGATAGTTGGAGGTGTTCAACCAGCATGCGCGTGGTGATGGCCATGATCAGCTCAGGATCGGTGGCGTTGGCCACCTGGCGGCCCAGGTTGTCGAGAAAGCTCAGGCGTTGGCTGTTGACCACGTTGGTGGTGGTTTCGGTCACCGTGTCGAGCATGCCCAGCACGCTGCCGTCCTCGCCACGGATCGGGCTGTAGCAGAAGGTGAAATAAGCGCGCTCGGGGCCGCCGTTGCGGTCGATGACCAGTGGGAAGTTTTCGATGTACACCGCCTCGCCGGCCATGGCTCGGTCGGCCATGGCACTGATTTCGCTCCAGGCTTCCTGCCACACCTCGCTGAACGGCCGCCCCAAGGCCAGCGGCTTGCTGCCGAGGATCTGCACGAAGGCATCGTTGTACAGGGTGATCAGCTGGTCGCCCCAGAGCACGGCTTGCGGGAAGCGCGAGCCCAGGCACAGCGCGACCGTGGTCTTGAGTACGCCGGGCCAGGCCTCCAGCGGGCCAAGCGGGGTGCTGCTCCAATCGTGGTGGCGGATGCGTTCGGCCATCAGCCCGCCGCCGTCTAGCCATTTTGCCATGTGTGCTGCCAATCCTTTTGCCTGGAGCGATCAGGGTGCACCGAGACGGCGTAATTGGCGAGGGATTTGTGTTGTAGGGCGGGCCTCCCGGGGGGACCCCCGCTGGAAAGCCGCACTGGCTCAGCGAATGAAATGCACCTTGCCGGTATCGTCATTGCCCATGTAGATCCCATACACCCCGGCCTGCCGTTCGAGGATGTAGCGCTCGAGGATCTGCCGGATCGCCGGGTAGTAGATTTCTTCCCAAGGGATTTCGTCCGGCGCGAAGAACTTGTAGGCCAGCGTCTCCGGCCCGTACTGGCCGGTTTCTTCGGTGGCGATTGCGCGGAAGATGATGTACACCTCGGAGATTGTAGGCACGCTGAAGATCGAGTAGGGCGAGACGATCTCGCCGCGTACGCCGCTTTCTTCCCACACCTCGCGCAGCGCCGCCTGCTCGGTGGTTTCACCCGCCTCCATGAACCCGGCCGGCAAGGTCCAGGTGCCTGGGCGCGGCGGGATCGCGCGCTGGCACAGCAGGTACTTGCCATCGCGCTCGATGATGCAGCCGGCGATGATCTTCGGGTTGATGTAGTGGATATAGCCGCAGCCGGGGCAGTGCAGGCGTTCGTGGGTGTCGCCTGTGGGAACGCCCCGGGCCAGTTCCGTGGTGCAGTGCGGGCAGTAGCGCGGGGCGTTGGGCATGGTCAGCGGCCTATGCGAGGTTCCTTGAGGGCCAGGGGCTCGACGATGTCGCGCACCTTGGTGTTGTCGTCCTGCTTCTGGCGCAGGTAGTCCAGGGCCACCTTGGCGGCAGCGCGGACGTGATCGACCGAAGCCTGATGGGCCACCAGCGGGTCGCCGCCCTTGATCGCTTCGACGATCTTTTCCATCTCGCGGTTGCTGGCGCCGCGGCGGTTTTCCTGCGACACCGACGTGGCGCGCAGGTAGCTGATACGGGCCTGCAGCTGGCGCAGCTGCTGTGCCGCGACCTGGTTGCCGGAACCTTCCAGCAGCACGTCGTAGAAGCCTTGCACTGAGTCCAGCACCTGTTGCAGCTCACCTTCTTCGAGGGCCTCGCGGTTGACCTCCAGCGCCCGTTCCAGGGCACGGATGTCCTTGGCCTTGGCGTTGAGGGTAAACAGCTGAACGATCAGGCCTTCGAGCACGCAACGCAGCTCGTAGATGTCGCGGGCGTCTTCCAGGGTGATGATGGCCACGCGCGGGCCCTTGGCGTCGGCGAACTCCACCAGGCCTTCCGACTCCAGGTGGCGCAGGGCTTCACGCACCGAGGTGCGGCTGACGCCGAGGCGGTCGCAGAGGTCGCGCTCGACCAGGCGGTCGCCCGGGAGCAGGTGGAAGTTCATGATCGCGCCGCGCAGCTTGTCGAGCACGATTTCACGCAGAGTAACGGGGTTGCGGTTGACCTTGAAGCTGTCGTCGAGTGGCTGGCGTTTCATCAGGTGCGCTCTTTATGAGGCTGTTGCGCCAACATCGCGGAGCCCCCTGAACCGAGGCACTCCTTGCAGTGGTTCGAACAGCCCGTTGTTAACGGGTTGACTCCGCATCGGCTTCTGCGAATGCCTCGCGGGCCAGGCGGAAACTGTCCACCGCCGCGGGCACGCCGCAATAAATGCCGACCTGGAGCAGGATCTCGCGAATCTGTTCTCGGCTCAGGCCATTACGCAATGCGCCGCGAATGTGCAGCTTGAGCTCGTGGGGCCGGTTGAGCGCGGAAATCATGGCCAAGTTTATCATGCTGCGCTCTTTCAGCGACAAGCCATCACGGCCCCACACATGGCCCCAACAGTACTCGGTGACCAGCTCCTGCAACGGCTTGGTGAACTCGTCGGCGTTCTGGATGGAACGGTTGACGTATTCCTCGCCCAGCACCTGGGTGCGGATCTGCAGGCCTTTCTCGTACTTTTCGTTGCTCATGCGCAGTACTCCGGAATAAAACAGGGGCCGCAACCGAGGGTGAGACGATTAGCGCGGCCCCTGGAAAATAGGGACATCGGTGCTGGCTTCTTCGCGGGGCAAGCCCGCTCCCACAGGTAGACTGGCCCTCACTGTGGGAGCGGGCTTGCCCCGCGAAGAAACCAACACCGACTTCAAGGTGTATCAACCCAGCGGGGGCAGGGCGCCCAGCTTGCCTTTGTGGTAGACCATCGGGGTAACCGGCTGCTCGGGCAGCACCAGGTTCTTCACTGCGCCGACGATGATCGCGTGATCACCGCCGTCGTACTCGCGCCAGAGTTCGCACTCGATGATCGCCGTGGCCTTGGCCAACAACGGGTTGCCCAGCTCGCTCAGGTGCCAGTCGATACCGGCGGCCTTGTCCTTGCCCTTGCCGGCGAAGGCATACGCCTCGGCGGTCTGGTCGGCGGACAGCAGGTGGATCGCGAACTGCTTGCTGTCCCGCAGGATCGGGTAGGTGTCGGAGGCGTAGTTGGGGCAGAACAGCACCAGTGCCGGCTCGATCGACAGCGCGCTGAACGCACTGGCGGTGATGCCGACAATGCCGCCGTCGGCGTCCAGGGTGGTGACCACCGTGACCCCGGACGGAAACGAGCCCATCACGTCTTTGTAGATGCCTGGTTCGATCATCTCGTGCTACCTCTCAACGCATCACAAACGGGTCGGGCATCGGCGCGGTGGACAGGTTGATCCACACGGTCTTCAGCTCGGTATAGGCCAGCACCGAATCGATGCCGCTTTCACGGCCGTAGCCGCTGTTCTTGAAACCGCCGATCGGCGCCATGGCCGACACGGCGCGGTAGGTGTTGACCCAGATGATCCCCGAGCGCACGTCGCGGGCCAGGCGGTGGGCACGGCCTAGGTCGCGGGTCCAGATGCCGGCGGCCAGGCCGAACTGCGAGTCGTTGGCGATTTCCAGCGCCTCTTCCTCGGTCTTGAAGCGGATCACCGCAGCAACCGGGCCAAACACTTCTTCCTGCATGATAGTCATCGAGTTGCTGTCGCACTCGAACAGGGTCGGCTCGTAGAACCAGCCGTCACCCTCGACCTCGGCACGCTTGCCGCCCATGTGCAGTTTGGCGCCTTCGGCCTTGGCTGCAGCCACCAGGCCCTCGACCACGGCCAGTTGCTGAGCGGTGGCCATGGGGCCCATTTCGCTGGCGTCGTCCTGCGGGTTGCCGATGCGGATGCGTTTGGCGCGCTCGACCAGGCGGGCGACGAATTCGTCGAAGATCTCGTCCTGCACCAGCAGCCGGGAGCCTGCCACGCAGCTTTGCCCGGAGGCGGCGTAGATGCCGGCCACTGCACCGTTGATGGCGCTGTCCAGGTCGGCGTCGGCAAAGATGATGTTCGGCGACTTGCCGCCCAGCTCCAGCGACAGCTTGGCGAAGTTCTCGGCGCTGCTGCGCACCACATGGCGGGCGGTGGCGGCGCCGCCGGTGAAGGCGATCTTGCGCACCAGCGGATGGCGGGTGAGTGCTGCGCCGGTGCTTGGGCCGTAGCCGGTAACCACGTTCACCACGCCCGGCGGGAAGCCGGCCTCGAGGGCCAGGCGGGCCAGCTCGAGGATGGTCGCCGAGGCGTGTTCGGACGGCTTGAGCACGATGGTGTTGCCGGCCGCCAGGGCCGGGGCCAGCTTGATCGCGGTGAGGTACAGCGGGCTGTTCCACGGGATGATCCCGGCCACCACGCCGATCGGCTCGTGCACGGTGTAGGCGAACAGGTCCGGCTTGTCGAGGGGCAGGGTGCCGCCTTCGAGCTTGTCAGCCAGGCCTGCGGTGTAATGGAAGAACTCCGGCAGGTAGCCGACCTGGCCGCGGGTTTCGCGGATCAGCTTGCCGTTGTCACGGCTTTCCAGCTGGGCCAGGTGCTCTTTGTTCTCGGTAATCAGGTCACCCAGGCGGCGCAGCAGTTTGCCCCGCGCAGTGGCGCTGATGCTGCGCCAGGCCTTGCTTTCGAAGGCGCGCTGGGCGGCCTGCACGGCCAGCTCCACATCGGCTTCGTCGGCGTCGGGCAGTTGCGCCCAGGCCTGGGCGGTGGCCGGGTTGAGGCTGTCGAAGGTCTTGCCGCTCTGGGCATCGAGCCATTGGCCGTCGATGCACATCTGGAAACGAACGAGGGTCATGCAACAATCCCCTTGGCTGATTCGGTGAGGGTGCGGGCTTCCTTGAGGAAGTCCAGCAGCATCTTGTTGACTTCACGGGGTGCTTCCACCGGCATCATATGCCGTTGGTCGGCGAGGACCACGCTTTGCGCACCCGGAATGCTGGCGGCAAGCTGGCGGGTCATGGCCGGGGTGGAGCCCGAGTCGAGTTCGCCGGTGGCGATCAGCGTCGGCACCTGGATGCTGCCCAGGTCGCCTGCGCGGTACATGTCCTGGGTGGCGAACAGCGAATACGTGGTGTGGTAGCCCTGTGGGTCGTTGCTCGCCAGCACCTGGCGAATCGCCGCAACCTGCGCGGGGTTGGCAGCCTTGTATTCACGGCTGAACCAGCGGTCGAGGGCGGCATCGACGTTGGCGTCGGGCCCCAGTTCGGCAGCCTGGGCGGCACGGGCGATAACGCCGGCGCTCTGCTCCGGGGTGCGGTTGAACACGCTGTTGAGCACCACCAGCGCTGACAGGCGCTGCGGGTATTGGAGGGCGAAGGCACGCGCGACCAGGCCACCCATGGAGAAGCCGATCACGGTCGCCTGGGCGATCTGCAGGTGGTCGAGCAATTCGGCCAGTTGTGCGGCATAGCCTTCCAGGCCGGTGTCGGCGGCAGGCAGGGCGCTCTGGCCGTGGCCGAGCATGTCGTAGGCGATGACGCGGTAGTCGTTGGCCAGGCCGACAAACTGCCCGCCCCACATTTCCTTGTTCAGGCCTACGCCGTGGATCAGCACCACGGCTTGGCCCTGGCCTTGCACCAGGTAACTGGTGCCGGCCGGTGTACGTTCAGCGACAGGCTGAATCATGGAGGGCGCTCCTTGAAGGTCGGGCGCGGCGGGTATTCACGCCACGCCCAGGCCCGTCTTGGTTGTTGTTATTGAGCGTTGGCTTTTTCGGCAGCCAGTTCTTCCAGGTCGATGTAGCGGTTGCCGATGCGTGGGTGCAGGCGGCCACCGTCGGCGGCGCCCAGCACCACGACGATTTCGTCGGCACGCGGCGCGTCTTCGATCTGCATTTCCAGGGTGATGTAGTGCGAGCGCAGGCCTTCGTCGTCCTTCTGCATCATCGGGATCTGGATCGAAGTGCCCGGGCCGCCGCGCTTGTTGGTGAAGCTCAGGTAGCTCTTGGCCTGTACCGCTTCGCGGTAGTGGTTGCCGAAGCGCAGGGTGTGGATCACCGCCGAGGCGTGTTCGATTTCACCGTCGGCACCCACCACGGCCGCCTTGCCGTAGGCTTCGATCTTGTCGGCACCACCGATGGCGGCGGTCAGGCGCTCGACCATCAGTGCACCCAGCTCGGAGCAGTTGGCGCGAATTTCCGGCTTCAGATCTTCAACGAAACCGCGACCGGCCCATGGGTTCTTGATGACCACGGCCAGGCCGACCATGGTCACCGGCTTGTCGGTGGCCTTGCCGCCTTCGATGCGGGTCTCTTCGGAGTAGGTGACGATCTTGCGGATTTCGAAACTCATGGGTGGCTCCTGGTGAGGGTTATCAGCTCTTGTTGTCTGATGGTATACCATAATATTTGTTGTGCAAGAGGGTGCTTGAAATTTCTCTGGAGAGGAGACGAAAGGTGTATGCCTTGAGTGTTGTGGGGTGTGTGAGATCGAGCGCCGCCCGCGCGGCGCATCGCGGGCAAGCCCGCTCCTACATTCGTTTCGGGCCAATTATTTCTGAGGCATTGGCGCGTGCGCTCTTGGCGCCCGCCTCAATGTTGCGTCTTACAGACAAAAGGGCGCGCGCCTATATAACAGGACTCACTGGCCCGAAACGAATGTAGGAGCGGGCTTGCCCGCGATGCGCCGCGCGGGCGGCGCTCGATCTCACAGGCGCTACAGAACCCAAGACAAGCACCAAAAAAATGCCCGCTCGCGAAGGCCATGACGGCCCCCGGAGCGGGCTGATCCCGCAACTACTTCAGGCAATGGGAATTCAGGCGAACGCCGGCACCACTTCCTTGATGAACAGCTCGAGCGACTTCTTCTTCTCGGCGTGGGGCAGGCTGTTGTCGCACCAGAAGCTGAACTCGTCGACGCCCAATTCCTGGTAGTACTTGATGCGCGCGATGATTTCTTCCGGGGTGCCGATCATGGTGTTCTTGCGGATGTTCTCCAGCTGGAACGCTGGCACTTCGGCGAACTTGGACTCCGGGCTTGGCTCCAGGAAGCCGTTGACCGGCACGGTCTTGTTACCGAACCAGGCATCGAAGGTGCGGTAGAAGCGCGAGATGGCCTGGGCGCCGACTTTCCAGCCTTCAGGCTCAGACGGGCTGTGCACGTGGGTGTGGCGCAGCACCATCAGTTGCGGGCGCGGCACATCCGGGTTGTTGTCCAGCGCGGCCTGGAACTTGTTCTTCAGGTCCAGCACTTCTTCGTCGCCCTTCATCAGCGGGGTGACCATGACGTTGCAGCCGTTGGCCACGGCGAAGTTGTGCGAGTCCGGGTCGCGGGCGGCGATCCACATCGGCGGCGTGGCGTTGAACGGCTTCGGCACGCTGGTGGAGGTGGGGAACTTGTACACCTCGCCTTCATGGGCGTAGTCGCCTTCCCACAGTTTGCGCACCACCGGGACCATTTCACGCAGGGCCTTGCCGCCGTCGGTGGCTGGCATGCCATTGGCCATGCGGTCGAACTCGAACTGGTAGGCGCCACGGGCCAGGCCCACTTCCATGCGGCCGTTGCTGATCACATCGAGCAAGGCGCATTCGCCGGCCACGCGGATCGGGTTCCAGAACGGCGCAATGATGGTGCCGGCGCCCAGGCGGATCTTCTCGGTGCGTGCGGCGAGGTAGGCCAGCAGCGGCATCGGGCTTGGCGAGATGGTGTATTCCATGGCGTGGTGTTCGCCGATCCACACGGTGCTGAAACCGCCGTTTTCGGCCATCAGGGTCAGTTCGGTGAGGTCTTCGAACAGCTGACGGTGGCTGACCTGTTCATCCCAACGTTCCATGTGCACGAACAACGAAAATTTCATGGGGCTTTCCTCGGAGCTTGAAAGTCTCGCCTGGCGCGCCAGGCGTCAGTAATAAGGCTTAGGCGCTTCAGGCGAAGGCGGGCAGGCTGGCCATCTTGCCGCGGCAGTAGATCATGGGCCGTGGGGCCTGCTCGGGGACGATCAGGTTGTGCACCTTGCCGACCATGATGGCGTGGTCGCCACCCTCATACTCGCGCCACAATTCGCATTCGATCACTGCAGTGGCGCCGGCCAGGATAGGGTTGCCCAGAGCGCTCAGGCTCCACTCGATGCCGGCCGCCTTATCCTTGCCCTTCTTGGCGAAGGCGTAGGCCTCGGCCTGCTGTTCACCAGAGAGCAGGTGAATGGCGAAACGCTTTTTCTTGATCAGCACAGGGTAGGAGTCGGAGCTGTAGTTGGGGCAGAACAGCACCAGCGGCGGGTCCATCGACAGGGACGAGAAGGCGCTGGCGGTGAGGCCGACGATCGAGCCGTCGTCGTCCAGGGTGGTGATGACGGTAACGCCGGACGGGAAGGAGCCCAGCACGTTCTTGTAGACGGTTGCGTCGATCATGGCGTGAACCTCGAATTGGGGCAGCGGTGGACCGCTTTTTATCGTTGATGTGTCTGATGGTATACCGTAATACTCGATTTGCAAGCGGAATTTTCAGCCACGGCAAATTCACGATGAATGGCGCAAAGCCGCGTGGATATTGGGCTCTGAGAAATTGCAGAGCTTTTGGTCGGGGTGCTGAACCGGATCAGTTACAGTTTTTAAAGCCGAATCAGTGTTGTCAAAAGCTTGGAATACCATAATATGGTCCGCAGCTGAGAGGCCGCCTAGATGCGGTTTCCTTACAAAGATAAAAACGACCTTTCGAGCTGAAAACCATGTCCCAACCGTCATCGCAACACCAGTTTGTCGAGAATCACACGGTCGATTACGTTCCACCCGCCGAGCGCCATGGGAAGGCGCGCGACCTGTTCACCCTCTGGTTCAGCACCAACATTGCGCCGTTGCCCATCGTCACCGGCGCCATGGTGGTCCAGGTGTTCCACCTGAACCTGTTGTGGGGCCTGATCGCCATTGCACTGGGGCATCTTGTCGGGGGCGTGGTCATCGCCCTGGCCTCTGCGCAGGGGCCGCAGCTGGGCATCCCGCAGATGGTGCAGAGCCGTGGCCAGTTCGGCCGTTACGGCGCCTTGCTGATCGTGTTCTTCACCGCACTGATTTATGTTGGCTTCTTCATCTCCAACATTGTCCTGGCGGGCAAGTCGATTCACGGCATCGCACCGAGTGTGCCAATGCCCACCGCGATCGTCATCGGTGCCCTCAGCGCCACCGCCATCGGCGTCATCGGTTACCGCTTCATTCATGGCCTTAACCGTATTGGTACCTGGGTGATGGGCTCGGCGCTGCTGGCCGGCTTCATCATGATGTTCGTCCAGGATCTGCCTGCCGACTTTTTCAGCCGCGGCGCCTTCAACCTGTCCGGCTTCATCGCCACCGTGTCGCTGGGCACCATCTGGCAGATCAGCTTCTCGCCTTATACCTCCGACTACTCGCGCTACCTGCCCAAGGAAGTCGGCATTGCCAAGCCGTTCTGGGCCACGTACTTCGGCGCTACCTTGGGCACCATCCTGTGCTTCAGCTTTGGTGCGGTGGCGGTGCTGTGCGTGCCGGAGGGCACCGATGCGATGGACGCGGTCAAGCAGGCCACTGGCTGGCTGGGGCCGATCCTGATGGTGCTGTTCCTGCTCAACATCATCAGCCACAACGCCCTCAACCTGTATGGCGCGGTGCTGTCGATCGTTACGGCGATCCAGACCTTCGTCGCCGAGTGGACACCGAGCGTCAAGGTACGTGTGATGCTGGCGGCAGTCATCCTGGTGGCGTGCGGCATGGTTGCCCTGAATGCCTCGGCGGACTTCATTGGCCACTTCATCGGGCTGATCCTGGCGCTGCTGCTGGTGCTGGTGCCGTGGGCTTCGATCAACCTGATCGACTTCTACCTGATCAAGAAAGGCCAGTACGACATTGCCTCGATCTTCCGCGCTGATGGCGGGATCTACGGGCGTTTCAACCATCACGCGATCATTGCTTATGCGTGCGGCATCCTGGTGCAGTTGCCGTTTGCCAATACGTCGCTGTACGTGGGGCCGTACTCGAACATTGTCGAAGGGGCTGACCTGTCGTGGCTGGTCGGCTTGGTCGTGACGGTGCCGCTGTATTACTGCCTGGCTACGCGCGGCAAGGCCGAGAGGGCTGTGCGGGCCGTTAGCGTTAACGATTGATCTGAGAACAGGGGCTGCTTTGCAGCCCATCGCAGGCAAGCCAGCTCCTACAGGAATCGCACAAGACTCGAGGCTTGCGTGGTATCGGTAGGAGCTGGCTTGCCTGCGATGGGCCGCAAAGCGGCCCCGGCTGTTTCAGATCACACCTTGAACTGCGCCACCATGCCGTTCAAATCCACCGCCAGCCTCGACAAGTCCTGCGCTGCCGCACTGGTCTGATTGGCCCCTGCCGATGTCTGCATCGCCAGGTCGCGGATATTGACCAAGTTGCGATCCACCTCCCGCGCCACCTGCGCCTGCTCTTCCGAAGCACTGGCAATCACCAGGTTGCGCTGGTTGATCGATGCGATCGCCTCGGCAATCACCTCCAGCGCCTGCCCGGCACTTTGCGCCACTTCCAGCGTCCCGGCGGCACGCCCCTGGCTGCTGTGCATGGCCGTCACTGCCCGCTCGGTGCCGTTCTGGATACCGGCAATCATCTGCTCGATCTCCGCCGTGGACTGCTGGGTGCGGTGGGCGAGGGCGCGTACTTCATCGGCAACCACGGCAAAGCCACGGCCGGCCTCACCGGCACGCGCGGCCTCGATGGCAGCGTTAAGGGCCAGCAGGTTGGTCTGCCCGGCAATCGCGCCGATTACATCGAGCACCCGGCTGATCTCGTTGGCATTGTTGGCCAACTGCTCGATTTCTGCAGAGGTGCCGGTGACGTCATCGACCAGGTGCTGGATCGACGCCAGTGCCTGGTTCACCTGCTCACGGCCATCGCGGGTGGTGCGGTCGGCGCCCTGGGAGGCGTCGGCGGTGCTCACGGCGTTGTTGGCCACTTCCTCGACGGCAGCGGTCATCTGGTTGACGGCGGTGGCCGCCTGGTCGATTTCTGCGCTTTGCTGGTGCAGGCCTCGGCTGGTGTCTTCGGTGACGGTGTGCAGTTCTTCCGAGGCCGAGGCCAGCTGGTCCGAAGACGCAGCGATCTTGCGAAGGGTGTCGCGCAGGCTTGCCTGCATCCGGCTAAGGGCACGCAGCAGCAAGGCGGGCTCATCCTTGCCGGTGACCTTGATGTCATGGGTCAGGTCGCCGGTCGCCACACGCTCGGCCACGGCCACGGCGTCGGCCAGCGGCATGACGATGCTGCGGGTGAGGGCAGTGGCGATGGCGGCCAGGGCGAGCATGATCACCAGCAGCGCGCTGATGATCGCGGTAAAGGCTTCATCGGCTACATCGCTGCTGCGCTGCGAGGCCTGCTCGGCACCCTCGCTGTTGTAGCTGATCAGCGCCGTCATGGCTTTCATCATGCTGTCGGCATTCTGGGTGAGCGGGCCGGTGATCTGCTGCCTGGCCTCGACCATGCGCCCGGCGGCGATGTCCTGCAGCACTCGCGCTTGCAGGGCGAGGTACTGTTGATGGGCGGTATCGAAGGTGTTGAACAGGGCGCGGTCATCGGCAGCGATGATGGTGGCTTCATAGTCCTTGAGGCCACCGTCGAGCTGTTCGTTGATGCCTTTGAGCAGGTCGATGTTGCGCTGGCGCTCCGCCGGGCTGTCATCCAGTGCGGCGCGCAGGGTGACGGCGCGGGCGCGGCCGAGGTTGGTGCTGATTTCACTGAGGGCGACCACGGCAGGCATCCAGGTCACGCGGATTTCATCCGTGGCCTTGTCCATCTGGCGGGTTTCATAGAGTGCGGTAAGGCCCATGACCAGGACCAGAATACCCAACAGGGCGAATATGCTTGCCGCGCGAATGCCGATCTTCATATTCCGTAACAGCATGGAATGCTCCTTGACGGTGGCGTGCAGGCGTCAAGAGCATGGACGGAAGGCCGGGCCACCGGGTGGTGATGCCAGGCTCTCGATGCGCTGCGGATTTAAGTGTGTATCTCACCCTCTTGCATGTTTTTTTGTTTGAATGATGCCATATGGCCATCATTATTGACCAGTCATTCAATGTAACTACGTGTGCTGATAAATCCGTCATTTATTGACGGATTTATCAGGAAATTGCACTCAAACGATGGCGATCGCCGGGTCGGCAGCGGCCAGCGCGACGGCACGGTCAGCAACCGGCGGGTAGATCCATACCCCGTTGATGTTGCGCTTGAGCGCCTTGCCTTCCTGGCCCTGCAGTTTCAGTTCACGCTCCCAACCCTCGCTGAATGCCGCACCCCAGTCCCCGAGGTCCAGGCAAGTCACGTACTTGGGTTGACGGTAGATGACCGGCTGTTCGCCGAGCAGGTCAGCCATGGCGTTGTTGCCACAGTGGCGGCCCATGGGAATGGCATGCTGGCAGGTCATCAGCGCGTGGTTGCCTACGTCGTCGACGGCAGCCCAGGCGGTGTCGCCGGTGGCATAGATGTGCGCCTGGCCAACCACCTTGAGGTGGTCGTCGACCTTGAGGCGGCCAAAGTTGTCACGCTCGCCGGCCACGTGTGCAGTCAGCGGGCTGGCCTGGACGCCCACGGTCCAGATCACGGTCTTGCTGGCGATGTACTCGCCGTTGTCCAACGTAACGCCACCGGCATCGACCGCCACCACTGACGTACCCGCCAGCCACTCGACACCCGCCTGCTCGCAGGCGGCAACGATCGACGGCGTGATGCCTGCGCCCAGCGCCGCGCCCACCTTGGCGCCGCGGTCGACCACCAGCACGCGTACCGCAGCGTCACCGATTACGGCGCGCAGGCGGGCAGGCATTTCGGTGGCGGTCTCGATGCCGGTGAAGCCGCCGCCGCACACCACTACGGTGTTGCGTGCCGGCGAGGCGGGCAGGGCAGCCAGAGATGCCAGGTGCTGCTCCAGGCGCATGGCCGACTCCATCTGGTCGACATCGAAGGTGTGTTCGGCCAGCCCCGGTACTGCCGGGCGTGCCACCTGGCTACCGGCGGCAAGGATCAGCCGGTCATAGGTGATCTGCTGCGGTTGGCCATCGGCGTCGGTGAAGCTGACGCTGCGCCCCTGGGCGTCGATGCCTTGCGCATGGCCTTCGATGAACTGCACACCCACCGCGTCGAACAGTTCACCTAGCGGCGCCTTCATGCCATGCACGTCGGCTTCGTAGAAGCGCGGACGGATGCGCAGCTCTGGCTGCGGCGCCAGCACGCTGATGCTCAGGTCGTCACGCTTGGCTCGGTCCAGCAGGCGGGCGGCGCTCAGGGCACTCCAGACACCGGCAAAGCCGGCACCAATGATCAGGATGTTGGATTTCATGCAGGTGCTCCGCGAATGTCTTCAGGGGAAGGTGGTTTCGAGCACGCTCAGGGCGCCCTCGAGTAACTACGACTCTATTGGTCGTAGTTACTCTTTGCAAGTTTTTTCTTGGTGCCTGCGGGGCTTGCTCATGGATGGATGTATTGAAAGGCACGCGCTAGCAGCATCAGTTTCCGTTCCTGCCGGATGAACTGACCCTCAAGACCCGCGGACATGCACACCGACAGCAAGCGCTGGCGTGAGGAGGAGGAGGGCCTGGAGACCGCCCCTGGATGTATGAATTCCAGGGCCGATACATCAGCCACCTGATCGCGTAGACGGATCAACACGCTTGGATATCTAGGCGTACCCCAGATCGGCGCTGATCCTAGCGCTGCACTCGCGCAGCAATGCCTCGAACTTTTCCGTCGCACCCTTGGGATCCATGACGGCATCCGGGCCTGAAAGGTTGATTGCAGCCGTCACTTGCCCTCGATGATCTTTCACAGCCATGGCAATTGCGGTGGAGTAATCCGAACGATGCAGCACCCATCCTCGCGCTCTGTCGCCCTCGATCATGTCTTGCAGCTCGAGCTGAGTCCGCGGAGCAGGGGCAGGGTAATCGTCCAAACGGATGTGTTGGTAAAGTGCGGCGAGTTCTACCTGGTCAAGGCCGGTGAGTAGCATGCGGCCAATCGCCGTGCAGTGGCATGCGATGCGGGTGCCGACCGGAATGTTTACGGACAGCCGCTGAGCTGCAAACGCTCGGTAGACATACAGGCTTTCCGTATTCTCCCGCACGGCCAAATGGCAGGAGAGAGAAGTGCGATCTCGCAATTGATTCAAGTGAGGCATGGCGACATCGACAATGTCGCGGCTGGCGAGGTAACTGAAGCCGTCGCTGATGACTCGGGCTCCGAGCTCGTACTGACTGTTGTGTTTGTTCAAGTAACCCGTATCAGTCAACGTGAACACTATCCGGTACAGCGCCGAGGTGCTGACGTTCAATCGCTCGGCGATCTCCTGCATGCTCAGACTACGCGTTCGAGCGTTGAACAGGCCAAGCACCGCGAGCCCTCGGGCCAGGGCAGGTACGCTGTAGTCGGCATCCTTAACGGGGGCGTCGATCATCGTTCGTTGCTCTTCCGGGATCTGGGAATCGATATCATGTGTGCCGGCCACGACCGTAGCGGACATGGCTTGAGTCGTCGTCAGCACAGCATGATCTGTATCACCTAATACAGCGCGTCGATCTGCAGGGCTTGTCCAGCAAACTCAGCCATCGCATCCATTAGTGCGCCTTTGAAATATTCGAGCGAAGCGCGATCACAGAGGATGTGAAGGATCGGGTGCGATTCAGCACTGATGTTGATGACGATCACATTGATCCTTGCAGCCGATGTTTGTGCAACGGCGCCTTGCGCGAATGCAGTGCTGCGTAGATCAACCCCACACAGTTTGGCCATGACTTCAGCCGCGTGAACGCCGCTCAACTGCATCCACGCATGGCTGTCTTCGCGAGGCAAAAGGTAATTGGCCAGATGATCCATCTCCCAGCGAGCTTCTTCATCGGCGATGCGCTCACCTCTGTCTCTCAGGCTGCCCAGGAGCAAATACTCTGTCTGCGACAGACGCGCCACGTGGCTACCGTCCGGTTGGGTAATGGCCTGGTTTGGCTTATCAGGAAGGCTGAAGCCACGGGACTGCAGGTATTCGCCACTCTGCGCGCCGCGGAAACCAACCCTTGGAAGCCCCGTCAGATCGACCACCGCACATTGCTGAAGTGGGCCCGGGCCGATTTCATTGAGGTTGGACATGTCAGAGCTCCTGGCGTTGGTTGTCTGGATCGAAGAAGGGGAGCTTTACGACGGTTGCCTGGACGACCACACCATCTTCAACTCGGATCGGAATCTGCTGCCCCGGCGTGCTCTGATCAAAGGCGGCGTAGGCCAGGCCGATGATCTGATCAAGGCTTTGCGAATATTCACAGGACGTCACATTGCCGCTGATGTCTGGCCCCTTGAGAACCAGATGGCCTTCGAGCGGTTGCGGGCTGGTCTTGGGCAGCGTGAAGCCCACCAGCTTGCGTTTCTGTGGCTGCGCTTCAAGGATGTCCACGGAGCGGCGGCCGACAAAGAACGGCTTGTTACGGCTGACCGCCCACCCCATGTCGATTTCGCTGGGATGGGTCATGCCGTCGGTGTCCTGGCTGATGATCACATGGCCTTTTTCCAGGCGCAGCAGGCGCTGGGTCTCGACACCAAATGGGCGAATGTCGAATGCCTTGCCGGCCTCTATCAGTGCATCCCAAAGCTTCAACGCATGACGTGCAGGTACGTGGATTTCGTAACCCAATTCCCCTACGAAGCCTACCCGCAGGAGCCGTGCCTTGATCCCGGCCACGGTGCCCAGGCGAACGCCCAGGTATGGGAATCCTTCAGCGGACAGATCAAGATCCGAGCACACTTTCTCGAGCACCTTGCGGGAGTCGGGCCCCGCCACGTTGACTGCCGAGATGGCGGCGGTGACGTTAGCGATGTCGACGTTCAGGCGCCATTGCGCGTTCCACTTGAGCATCTGTTGATAGATCCGATCCACGCCGCTGGTAGTGGCAGTGACGTAGAAGTGGTTTTCGGCAAAGCGCGCGCAGACGCCATCGTCGATCACCACCCCATGTTCGTTGGTCATCAGCGCGTAGCGTGAGCGACCCACTGGCTGCTTGAGAAATGCGAAGGTGTACATGCGGTTGAGAAGTTCGGCAGCGTCAGGGCCGCGCACGTCCAGACCGCCCAGCGTCGAAACGTCGATGATGCCGACCTTCCGGCGCACGTGCAGCGCCTCGGCCTGCATGCATGTGTCCCGCTCGCCCGGTTTGCCGTAGTAGGCAGGGCGCTGCCAGATACCGGCAGGCATCATTTTCGCGCCGGCTTCCAGATGACGGCGGTGCATGGGGGTCTGGCGGTACGGATCAAACGCTCGACCCGCGACATGGGCAAGCTTCTCCGCCTCAAAGGGAGGGCGCGCTGTGGTTACGCCTGTTTCGCTGACGCTGCGCTGAGTGGACGCTGCCACCAGGCGAGCGGTTGGCAGGGCTGAGTGGCGCCCTTGAGACGGCCCCATGCCCACGGTGGAGTAGCGCTTGACCAGTTGCACATCTCGATAGCCGATCTTCGTGGCATTGATGATATCGCGCACCTGCAGGTCTTCATCGAAGTCGACAAAGTCCTTGCCTTTGGGGTGCGGGAAAATCGGCCATGGGAAATTGACTTGCGCTTCTGAACGAAGCGGCAGTGGCTTGATGTCGGGGCCCAGGCCCAGCGCCGAAATGATGTCGGAGGCTGTACGGGTGGCATCAGCAAGCACGTTGTCAAGCACGTGGAAGCCGTGGGCAGAGCCTGCAACGCTGAGATTCTTCGGCAGGCCACTCAAGGTGAACTCAGCCTGTTGATCGTCATAAGACAGCTTGCCGCCGGCTTGGCACAGCAACTGATAGACCGGCATGTAGCCGCCGGACATGCAGAGCAAATCGCAATCCAGGTGCAAGCTGCTGTCCGCGACTTGGCCGAGACCGGTGATCTTGCGGATGTCGACGCCGCTGACATGGCGCATGCCTTTTTCATGCAGCGCCTCGAACACGGTGCTGCCGAGGTGGCAAGTGATTGCGCGCTGTTCCAGCGCGATCAGCAACGCGCGATCAGCGGGATTGGTGCGCATGTCCACCAGCGCAGCAACCTCGACACCTTGCTCATGCAGATCGAGTGCTGCGTAGTAGCCGTCGTCGTTCCCCGTGAGTACCACTGCGCGTTTGCCAGGCTTTACGGCATAGAGTTTCATCAGGCGTTGGGCTGCACTGCTGAGCATCACGCCGGGTAAGTCGTTGTTACGGAAAATCACCGGCTGATCGAACGAGCCGCTGGCGATCAGGCACTGGGTGGCGCGCACCTTGTACATGCGTTTGCCCTGAATCACCGGTAGGTAGTTATCGGTGAACCAGGCGTTGCACGTGGCTTTCTTCAGCACCTGGATGTTTGCGTGGCTTTCAACAGCGTTGATCAGCTCGCGGCGCAGGGTGTGAGCACGTCGGTTTTCGATATCGAAACGGGCATAGTTAAGCGAGCCGCCGAGGATCGTTTGTTGCTCGATAAGCAAAACCTTCGCCCCGGCATTGGCAGCGGTCAGTGCCGCCTGCAATCCAGCAGGGCCTGCACCGACTACGGCGAGATCTGCAAACAGGTAGGCCTTGTCGAAATACTCGGGTTGGAATTCGAGATCCAGCACGCCGAGTCCAGCCTTCTTGCGAATGATCGGCTCCCACAGCTTCCATGCACCCTTAGGCTTGTAGAACGAGCGGTAGTAGAAGCCGACCGGCATGAACTTGGAGAACTTGCCAAGATACGCGTCTTTGTCGTTGTCCAGAGAACCGTTGAAATTTTGCCCGGTCACCTGCGCACCACTTTCCAGCAGGTGAGTGTCCGCCAGAACGTTGGGCTCGCTCGGCAGCTGCACCAGTGTATTGGCGTCTTGACCCGCCATGGTTAGCGGGCCGCGCGGGCGGTGATATTTGAACGAGCGGGAGAGCAGGAAGCGACCATTGGCGAGCAAGGCACTTGCGATGCTGTCACCTGCAAACCCCTGATAGGCTTTGCCATCGAAACTGAAATGAAGGGGCTGATTGCGGTCGATCAACAAGCCCATGGGAGCGGGTAGGCGGCTCATTGCGTGGTCTCCTTGGCGCTGGTGAATTCAACGCGGGTGTTGAACAGCTCTTTGGGATCGAAGGTGCGCAGAATCTCGTCGCTGCCAGTGTGCCGCTCGGCCAGAAACCAGTAGCTGGAAGGGTTATGCATCCACCACTCGCGAACCACGCCCAGCGTGTCATCGCTGTTGAACACGTAGTCGGCCCATTCAGCATCGGTACATGCCTGCGGGTCGGGCGTCTGCTTGAACTCCCCTCCATAGGTGAACTCGCTGATGTTGCGTGGCCCGTTGAGGGGGCAATTCATCACTTTCATGTCTTGCTCCTCAGTGGCTGGCCGCTGTCGCGCCCATCTCGTTTACCTGCTGGAAAGTTGAGAACCGCTCGAGGCCGAACGGCTTGATCAACTCAGGTACCTTGCCCCCGCTGGCGACGAGTTCGGCCATGGTCTTGCCGCAAATCGGGGTGGCCTTGAAGCCCCAGGTGCCCCAGCCGGCATCCAGGTAATAGTTCTTCACCGGGGACAACCCCATGATCGGGCTGTAATCCGGAGTCATGTCGGTAATGCCGGCCCATTGACGCATCAGTTTGGCGTTGGCCAGGAACGGGAACATCTCGATTGCATGGGCCAGCAGGCTTTCTTTCAGATCCAGCGTCGAGCGGGTGTTGAACAGTGGGTAGGGATCGGAGCCGCCACCGAACACCACCTCACCACGGCTGGTCTGTTGCACGTAGCAGTGCAGGGCAGAGGAACTCACCAAGGGATCGAGGAACGGCTTGAACGGCTGGGTCACCATGGCTTGCAGAGGGAAGGTCTGGATCGGCGAGCGAATGCCCGCTTTCTTCATCATCTGCGAACTCATGCCTGCCACTGCCTGCACCGCGCAGCCGCACTTGATGGTGCCGCGATTGGTTTTCACCGCCTTGATGGTGCCATTCTCGATCACCAGCTCCTGGACTTCGGTAAGTTGATGAATTTCCACGCCACGTTTAGCCGCCTGTTTGGCGTAACCCCAAGCTACGGCGTCATGCCGGGCAGTCGCGCCGTCTATGTGCCAGAGACCTGCGATCACCGGGAGATGCCCAGGGTCGAGGTTGAGGGTCGGCACGAGCTCGCGAATCTGCTGGCGGTCAAGCATTTCGGTACGTCCGCCGAAGTGCTTGTTGACCTCTGCACGCTGACGGAACGAGCGCACGGTGGCGTCGGTGTGGGCCAACGTCAGTTGGCCACGATGGGAATACATGATGTTGAAGTCGAATTCATTGGACAGCCCTTCAAACATCCGTACTGACTCGGCGTAAAAGCGCACACCCTCGCTAGTGAGGTAGTTGGAGCGGATGACCGCTGTGTTGCGCGCCGTGTTGCCGCCGCCCAGATAACCCTTCTCCAGCACCGCGATATTGGTGATGCCGTGGTACTTGGACAGGTAATAGGCGGTTGCCAGGCCGTGGCCACCCCCGCCGATGATTACCACATCGTAGGAAGGTTTGAGCGCCTTGGGAGCAGGCAAATCCACTTCGACCGGGTATTCAGAGCTGAGCCCGTATTTCAGGAGATTGAAAGGCATGTGGCCTCCGAGGAAACGCGTTGTGCATGAGCCTGCTGAACCGCAGCGGTAACGGTGTTTTTCATCAGAAAGGCAATGGTCATTGGCCCGACGCCACCAGGAACTGGGGTGATAGCCGAAACCTGGGGTAACGCGCTGGCGAAGTCGACGTCGCCAACAAGCTTGCTGCGGCCGTTTTCATCTATGCGATTAATGCCAACATCGATGACCACAGCTCCTGGCTTGAGCCAGCTTGCATCGATCATCCGTGGTCGTCCGACGGCGGCAACGACAATGTCTGCCTGCCGGCACAGGGTTTTGGCATCGACGCTGCGCGAATGCACCACAGTGACCGAGCAATGCGCCTGCAGCAGCAGCGCGGCCATGGGTTTGCCGACGATGTTGGATCGCCCGATAACAACGGCGTGCTTGCCGCTCAGGTCGCCGCAAGCATCTTCAAGCAGTTGCATGCAGCCGCTGGGGGTGCACGGCGTCAGCACATCGCGACCCTGGCTTAAGCCGCCTACATTTTCACTGTGAAACCCATCGACGTCTTTGCCCGGGGCAATGGCCTGCAACGCAAGCGTTTCCTCGATGTGCTCAGGCAATGGGAGCTGCAGCAGAATGCCGTTCACGGCGTCGTCCGCGTTCAGGTCTGCGATCAGCTTGAGCAGTTCACCTTGCGAGGTTTCCTCACTCAGGCGGTACTCGAGCGATTTGATGCCCGCTTCTTGCGCGCGGAGGATCTTGTTGCGCACATAGACCTGGCTGGCAGGATCTTGCCCGACGAGTATCACAGCGAGCGCAGGGAAGATGCCGTCGGCTCTCAGCCGATCGACATCGTCCCGAACCTGCTTCATCACCCGGGCTGACGCCGCTTTGCCGTCAATCAGTTTGGAAGTATTCATCGGAAGATCACCGTTCTGTCTTCGTTGAGGAATACCCGATGCTCCAGGTGGTACTTGACCGCTTTGGAAAGCGCCACGGTTTCAGTGTCGCGTCCGATGGCGACCAGGTCGTCTGGCAGATAGGCATGATCGACGCGCTGGACTTCCTGCTCGATGATCGGGCCCTCGTCCAGATCGCTGGTTACGTAGTGGGCTGTGGCGCCAATCAGTTTCACGCCGCGCTCATAGGCTTGGTGATAAGGCTTGGCGCCCTTGAACCCTGGCAGGAACGAGTGATGAATATTGATCGCACGGCCCGATATCTGCTTGCACAGATCATCAGAAAGGATCTGCATGTAGCGGGCGAGGACGACGAGGTCGGTCCCGGTCTCATCCACGACCTTCATTAGCGCCGCTTCCTGCTGAGCTTTGGTCTCCTTGGTCACCGGCAAGTAGATAAAACGAATGCCTTCGCGCTCGGCCATAGGGCGTAGATCAAGGTGGTTGGAGACGATAGCCGTGATGGTCATGTCCATTTCGCCCTTGTGGTAGCGATAGAGCAGGTCGGTGAGGCAGTGGTCGAATTTGCTGACCATCAGCAGTACGCGCATCGGCTGGCGAGTGTCGTACAGCTCCCACTGCATGCCGAAAGCTTGAGCGACGTCTTCGAAGCCGGCTTTCAGCTGAGCGATGTCGCCTTGGTGGCCATCGTTGAAACGAAACACCGCCCGCATGAAAAATTTGCCGCTCAACTCATCGTCGAACTGCGCCATCTCACCGATGTAGCAAGCATTGCCCGCCAGGTAGGAGGTCACTGCCGCCACGATGCCGGAGGTCGCAGCGCAGCTGATTTTGAGAATGAAATGGTTTTTTTCATGTTGCATGGTCAGTCCTCAGAGGTGCGCGGCGTGATTTCCGGCAATTGATTCATCGGTGAAATGCAGATTCGCCCGCCAATAAATATTCTCTTAGAGAATTAAATATTCCGGATGGCGAATTTATAGGCGAATTGAGCTGGCACGTCTACAGGTGCGAGAAAGAAATTTTACTGGCAGGAAATTTGGGGGGGTGAGCGTGGGGAGGACGAGAAGGCGAGTCCAGGTTGAGCCTGGACTCGTGGCAATGCGGGTGGTCAAGCCTCGGAGGGGGCGTAGTTCATGATCGACAGGAGGCGGATCGGGACGCTTACCAGCTTTTCCGGGCCGTGGGGAATGTCAGCATCAAATGTCAGGCTGTCACCTGCTTCCAGATGATAAAGCTGGTTCCCGTGGCGGTAGACCAACTCGCCCTCGAGCAAGTGAAGGAATTCAGTGCCTGGGTGGGAGAAGGTCGGAAATTCCTCACTAGCGTCATCCATGCTCACCATGTACGCCTCGAAGCTTTTCTTCGGCCCGCGGGTGTGGTTAAGCAGATGGTAGGTATGGCCTTTCTCCGTGCCTCGGCGAACGACTTCCAGCCCTTCATCGTGTTTGACCAAAATCGCGCTGCTACCTTGCTGGTCATACTGGCTGAACAGTTTTGACATAGGCATGCCGAGTACATCGCAAAGACGGCTCAGGTTTTCAAGGCTGGTCGACACCTGGGCGTTCTCTATCTTGCTAAGCATGCCCTGGCTGATCCCAGCTATGCGCGCCACGTCCGCAAGCTTCAAATCTTGCGCCTGACGTTGGCGTTTTATCTGGATGCCCAGGTACTGCTCAAGCTTGAGCTTGGGTTGGCTTTCATCTGTGTTCATGGCTTGCACTAATTCCGCACAGTAAATTTATTTTCGCACCGAGAATGTGCAAATCTTGTCGCACTGAGTGACTGGCTGTATTTATTCATCACGGGAAAAATATTTTCCCATAAACAAAGCAGAAAGGCTCCCCTCGAATCGAGACTTTTGGTGACCGGCATGAGTTGGCAAGCTCATTGCATTCCTGATGGGAAACTAAATTTCCTGATCGTAATAACGAGATCGGGCGACTAATCGACTTCCCCACCAACGAACTGCTACAGCCAGGAGTCATGTCCATGTTGCCACAAGAAACACAACGCCTGATCGAGACACACGGGATCAAGTATGTCCTGGCTCAGTTCGTGGATATCCATGGTTCGGCCAAAACCAAATCGGTACCCGTATCGGGTCTCGAGATGGTCGCCGAAGCCGGGGCGGGTTTTGCAGGGTTCGCGATCTGCGGTATGGGCATGGAGCCGCATGGCCCCGACTTCATGGCAAAGGGTGACCTGGCTTCGCTCACGCCAGTGCCATGGCAGCCAGGTTACGGCCGTGTGGTATGCATCGGTCATGTTGAGAACAAGCCTTGGCCGTACGACAGCCGCTACGTCCTGCAAAAGCAGGTCGAGCGTTTGAGTGATCGTGGCTGGACGCTGAATACAGGGCTGGAGCCTGAATTCAGCCTGTTCAAGCGCGACGGGCAGGGCAAGCTTCAGATGGTCGACGCCAGCGATGATCTGGACAAGCCGTGCTACGACTACAAAGGCCTGTCCCGCTCGCGTGAGTTTCTTGAGCGTCTGACCGAAGCCCTGCAGCCAGTGGGTTTTGATATTTACCAGATCGATCACGAAGACGCCAACGGCCAGTTCGAGATCAATTACACCTACAGCAATGCCATGGAATCGGCGGATCGGTTCACCTTCTTCCGCATGGCTGCCGGTGAGATTGCCAACGATATGGGCATCATCTGCTCGTTCATGCCAAAGCCTGACCCCAAGCGTGCGGGCAATGGCATGCACTTCCACTTGTCGATCAGCAGCGCGACCAACAAGAACCTGTTCCACGATGCGAGCGACCCGAGTGGCATGGGTCTGTCGAAAATGGCCTATCACTTCGCTGCAGGTCTCCTGGCGCATGGCCCAGCTTTGTGCGCCTTCGCAGCGCCAACGGTCAATTCCTACAAGCGCCTTGTTGTGGGCAACTCATTGTCCGGGGCGACCTGGGCACCAGCCTTCATCGCCTTTGGCGCCAATAACCGCTCGGCCATGGTTCGTGTCCCGTATGGCCGTCTGGAGTTCCGCCTGCCGGATGCTGGCTGCAATCCCTACCTGGTCAGCGCAGCGATCATCGCCGCGGGACTGGACGGTATCGACCGCAAGCTGGAAATCGGCCAGGTGTGTAACGAGAACCTCTACAAGTTGAGTCTTGAGGAAATCGCAGCGCGCGGCATCAAGACTTTGCCTCAGTCGCTCAAGGAAGCCTGTGATGCGCTTGAAGCTGACCCACTGTTCGCCGAAGTGCTTGGCAACGAAATCGTGAGCGAGTTCATCAAGCTCAAGCGCATGGAGTGGGTGGAGTACAGCCGCCACGTCTCGGACTGGGAAGTGAAGCGCTACACCGAGTTCTTCTGATCTAGCCAACGTAAACAACCATTTCTGACACCCTGCCAATGGGTAGGGGGTCTTCTGCCCAGGAGTTAACAATATGTGTGGAATTGTGGGGCTATACCTGAAAAATCCGGCGCTGGAGCCCCAGCTCGGCAAACTCTTCGAACCCATGCTGCAAGCCATGACTGATCGCGGCCCTGACAGTGCCGGCTTTGCCATTTACGGCGACGAAGTCGCTGATGGCTGGGTGAAGTTGACCTTGCAAGCAGCAAGCGATGACTACGACTTCAAAGCGCTGGTAGGCGCACTGGAAGGCAAGCTCGCGGCGTCTTTGGACTGGTTCCAAAATGCGAGCGCCATCGTGTTGAAGATCAAGGCTGAGGAAGCTGCCGTACGTTCTGCTTTGGCGGAACTGGCCCCGGACGTGCGCATCATGAGCGCCGGCAAGAGCATCGAGATCCTCAAGGGGATGGGCTTGCCGAAAGAGATCTCCGAGCGCTTCGGCTTGGGTTCGATGAAAGGTAGCCACATCATCGGCCATACCCGAATGGCGACTGAGAGCGCCGTGACGATGGAAGGCAGCCACCCGTTCTCCACCGGCGCTGACCTGTGCCTGGTGCACAACGGCTCGCTGTCAAACCACTTCCGCCTGCGTCAGGAACTGCGCCGCGAAGGCATCCAGTTCGACACCGAGAATGACACTGAAGTCGCGGCCGGTTACCTGGCCTGGCGTCTGCAGCAAGGCGACAGTCTGAAGACCGCCTTGGACAGTTCGCTCGAAGCACTGGACGGCTTTTTCACCTTCGCAATCGGCACCCGCAATGGATTCGCCGTGATCCGAGATCCGATTGCTTGCAAGCCGGCAATTCTTGCCGAAACCGACGACTACGTCGCAATGGCTTCGGAGTATCAGGCGCTGTCGAGCCTGCCGGGCATTGAGAAAGCCAAGGTCTGGGAACCTGTTCCGGCCACCATGTACATCTGGGAACGCGAGTCGGCTCAAGGAGCACGCACATGAAAACGTTTGATCTTGGCAACACCACCGTGCGTGACCTTAACCAGGCGCTGCACGATCAAGCGAAGACGCTTGAGGAAAGAGAGTGGCTGGTCACCCACCCTGACGGTGCGCACAACCTCGCGGTTGGCGTAAACGAAGCGGTGTCCGTGGATATCCAGGGCCATGCCGGCTACTACTGCGCCGGTATGAACCAGAAGGCTTCCATCACGGTGCACGGGAATGTCGGCGTTGGTTGCGCCGAGAACATGATGTCTGGCTACGTCCGGGTAAAAGGCAGCGCTTCACAAGCTGCGGGTGCTACGGCGCATGGCGGTCTGCTGGTGATCGAAGGCGACGCCGGCGCCCGTTGCGGGATCTCGATGAAAGGAATCGATATCGTGGTCGGCGGCAGCATCGGCCACATGAGCTGCTTCATGGGGCAGGCGGGACGCCTGGTGGTATGCGGGGACGCTGGTGATGCGTTGGGTGACTCCCTGTACGAGACGAAGATCTTCGTCAAAGGCAAGGTCGAGTCGCTGGGTTCTGACTGCATCGAAAAAGAGATGCGCCCGGAGCACATTGAAGAGTTGCAAGCGCTTCTGAACAAAGCCGGCTTCAACGAGAAAGCCAGTGACTTCAAGCGCTACGGCTCGGCTCGCCAGCTGTACAACTTCAAAGTCGACAACGCCTGCGCGTACTGATTCAGGAGCAAGAAAATGAGCGAGAAAACCACTCCAGTCCTGCGCGAGTCGGCCACCTTTGATCGTCTGACTATCCAGGAAATCCAACGTGCCGCCGAGACCGGCATCTACGACATTCGCGGTGGTGGTACCAAGCGCAAGCTGCCGCACTTCGACGACCTCCTGCTGCTCGGTGCAAGCGTCTCGCGCTACCCGCTGGAAGGCTACCGTGAGAAATGCGGAACGGATGTAATCCTCGGTAACCGGTTCGCCAAGAAGCCGATCCACCTGAAAATTCCGGTGACCATCGCCGGCATGAGCTTCGGTGCATTGTCGGCCAATGCGAAAGAAGCACTGGGTCGCGGCGCGACCATTGCAGGCACCAGTACTACCACGGGCGACGGGGGCATGACGCCGGAAGAGCGCGGGCAGTCGCAACACCTGGTTTATCAGTATCTGCCTTCGCGTTATGGCATGAACCCTGATGATCTACGCAAGGCCGATGCCATCGAAATCGTCTTGGGGCAGGGCGCCAAGCCGGGTGGCGGCGGTATGCTGCTGGGCATGAAGGTGACCGAGCGTGTAGCCGGTATGCGCACCCTGCCAATCGGCGTTGATCAGCGCTCGGCATGCCGTCATCCGGACTGGACTGGGCCTGACGATCTGGCAATCAAGATTGCCGAGATCCGTGAAATCACTGACTGGGAAAAACCGATTTACGTGAAAATCGGAGCCAGCCGTCCTTACTACGACGTCAAGCTTGCAGTGAAAGCCGGCGCCGACGTAATCGTGCTTGATGGTATGCAAGGCGGTACCGCTGCCACTCAGGAAGTGTTCATCGAGCACGTCGGCATCCCGATCCTCCCAGCCATCCCACAGGCGGTTCAAGCGCTGCAGGAGATGGGCATGCACCGCAAGGTGCAGTTGATTGTCTCCGGCGGCATCCGTAACGGTGCAGACGTAGCCAAGGCGATGGCACTGGGTGCCGATGCCGTGGCCATCGGTACGGCTGCATTGATTGCTCTGGGTGACAACCACCCACGCCTGGACGATGAGCTCAAGAAAATTGGCTCGGCGGCTGGCTTCTACGATGACTGGCAAAACGGGCGCGACCCGGCGGGTATCACCACGCAGGATCCCGAGCTGTCAAAACGCCTGGATCCGATCGAAGGTGGGCGCAGGTTGGCCAACTATTTGCGTGTGCTGGTGCTGGAGGCGCAAACCATGGCTCGGGCTTGCGGCAAATCCCACCTGCACAACCTCGACCCTGAGGATCTGGTGGCCTTGACCGTGGAATCTGCAGCCATGGCTCGGGTGCCATTGGCAGGGACTACGTGGATCCCAGGCAGCCAGTACTAAGCATTAGCTAACGTAGGAACGCGTCTGCCCGGGGCGGCGATCTGTCTGCAACTGCATTGTTGTCTGACACGAAGCCGCCTAGGGCAAGCGCGTTCTTGCGTTCAGGCCATGCTTGATTTGACCCTTCCAAGAGGCCTCAACGGCCCAGCGCTTCACCACCTCGCTTTCTGCCAGACACTTTTCCATTCATCGCAGGAGCTTCCTCAATGGTTAATCGTCTACCCGGCAAATCACGTCTTGCGTTACTCGCGCTCAGTGCATGTATACCGCTGGCACAGGCGGCTGATGCCCCTGCATTGAACACCGGCAGCACCGCCTGGATGGTAACGGCGGCGGTTCTGGTGCTGTTCATGTGTTTGCCAGGCCTTGCGCTGTTTTACGGCGGTCTCGTGCGAGCCAAGAACATGCTGTCACTGTTCACCCAATGTTTCGGTATCGCCGGACTGGTAGGGGTGTTGTGGGTGATTTACGGCTACAGCATGGTGGTCGATACCACCAACATGGTTGAGGGCGAGGTTAGCTTCAATAGCTTTGTCGGCGGTCTGAACCGCGCATTTTTGGCAGGCATGACGGCTGAGAGCCTCGTTGGCGAAATTCCGGAAGGGGTGTTTGTCACCTTTCAAATGACCTTTGCCATCATCACTCCGGCGCTGATTGCCGGGGCTTTTGCTGAACGAATGAAGTTCTCGGCGGCGCTGCTGTTCATGGCGATCTGGTTCACCCTTGTCTACGCGCCGGTGGCCCACATGGTGTGGGGCGGAGCAGGTGCTTTGATGCACAACTGGGGCGTGCTGGATTTCGCAGGTGGTACTGCGGTTCACATCAATGCCGGTGTAGCTGCGCTTGCAGCCTGTTTGCTACTTGGCAAACGCAAAGGCTACGGAAACGCTCCAATGCCTGCACATAACCTGAGCCTCACTATGGTCGGTGCGGCGATGCTCTGGGTCGGCTGGTTTGGATTCAACGTCGGCTCCGGCGGCGGCCTCAATGGCCTTTCAGGCATCGTGATGCTCAACACTCAGCTCGGTGCGTGTGCCGGTATTCTGGGCTGGATGTTTACCGAGTGGCTCAGGGTAGGTAGGCCGAGTGCTCTGGGTTTAGCCAGTGGCGCCTTGGCCGGCCTGGTCGGTATTACCCCAGCCTGTGCGTATGTAGGGGTTGGCGGCGCGCTGGCAATCGGCCTGCTTTGCGGCGTGTTCTGTTATCTCAGCGTGACTGTGCTCAAGACGCGCCTGGGCTATGACGACAGCCTGGATGTATTCGGCTTGCACGGTATCGGCGGCATGATTGGCGCCGTGTTGACGGGCGTTTTCTGTGTGCCGGCGTTAGGCGGGTTGGTCGAGAACGTCAGCATGGCTGACCAGGTAATCGCGCAGGTCAAAGGGGTCGCATTCACTACAGCTTACTGCTTCATCGCGAGCTGGATCATTCTCAGAGCCTTGAAAGCGGTCGTTGGATTGCGGGCACATGACGCGGTTGAGGAAATGGGGCTTGACCTCGGCGAGCATAACGAGCGGGCGTACAACCATTAAAAGGGGGCTGCGGCCCCATTGGCGTGGCGTTCATCAACGGCCCGGATAAGTCGACCTCGCAGTCCCTGAGTGACGCCTGGGAGGTCGGCATAGCCGGGGTAGAGGTGCTTCTGTACATGTGCGTCAACTTACCGATATTTTTTTGCACACTATCCCACTCAGCCAGTCTGCGAAATATAACGCGCGGGACGACTCATGGAAGGTTTGGGCCTATCGGTTGCCGACGTTTTGCAGTGCCGACGCTAGCCGCGTATTATTTGCGACAAAGTTGGTCGGAGATAGACATGTCGCTCTACAGTGCTGGCGTCGAATACGGCATCCATTGCCTGCTGTACCTCGTGGACGAGCGCGGCGATACGCGCGATGCCAGCGTGCGCGACCTTGCCGAGCTGCAGGGCGTACCGCAAGAGTATCTGGCCAAGGTCTTCACCAAGCTGGCCCGCGCCAAGCTGGTGGTCGCCACCGAGGGCGTGCGGGGCGGCTTTCGCCTGGCCCGGCCTTCGGACGAGATCACCGTGCTGGACATCGTCAACGCCATCGACGGGCCGAAGAAGATTTTCGACTGCCGCGAGATCCGCGAGCGCTGCACGCTGTTCGACGGCTCGCCACCCGGCTGGGCGACTGAAGGCACCTGTGCGATTCACGCCGTGATGCTGGGGGCGCAGAAGCGTATGGAAGAGGCGCTGGCGCAGCAGACCATCCTCGACCTGGCGCGCCGGTTCGGGCGCAAGGCACCGGCGGAGTTTGGCCAGCAGGTCAATGACTGGATGGGCGAGCGGCGGATCCCGACGAGTCAGGCGTAAGGCGGGTGTTTCGCCCGCGGGGCCTCAACGCCCTTCATGCTGGCGACGGTACGCCCCCGGCTGCACGCCCACCGCCTTGGCGAACGCCCGGGTAAACGCCGCCACCGACTGATACCCCACCTGCGCGCCCACCTGCTCCACGGTATTGCCCGCCTGCAGCAACTGGCAGGCATGGCGCATGCGCAAGGCCAGCAGCACCTGCCCCGGTGACTGCCCAGCCAGTTCGTTGAAGCGTTTGAAAAACGCCGACCGCGAAAGCCCCGTGCACGCGGCCATGGTTTCCAGTGTCCAGGCCTGGCCGGGTTGCTCGATCAGTTGCGCCAGCAATCCGGCGAACGCCGGCTGCCGGGCCAGCGCTACCAGGCCACCGAGTGGTTGCCCGGCGTGCACCTGCTGGCGCAGCACATACAGGAACAGCAAGTGCGTCAGCCGCTCCAACAACGTTTGCGACGGTGCAGGCAGGCGCTCGCACTCTTCAAGAATCAGCCCGAACAGCGCCCGCGCCGCATGCCCGGCGGGCTCGTCGGCACGCAGCACAATCCAGTCGGCCAGGCCCTCGACAATCAGTGACGACAGCCCCGGGCGAAAGTGGAAGAACCCGCACACCAGGCCCACGCCGTCATTGGCATGGGCATTCAGCGCCTGCATGGCCTGGCGCGGCTGGGCGCAGGCGCTCACCGGGTCCTGGTCGCCCGACAACCGGTAAGCCAGGTCACGCAGCAAAAACACCGCATCCCCGGCCTCCAGGCGCACGGCTTCGGCTTGCCCGTCGATGTGCAGCCAGCAATGCCCCTGTACCACCAGGTGAAAACTGGCCCGGCCCATGCCCTGGGTGCTGGCGTGCCAGCCACCGCAATAGCGGCCCACGTGGAACAGGCTGGCGTCGAGCTCGAGGCCTTCTAATAACCAATCGACAAGATGGCTGGATGAAATCATCTAATGCAAACACTCAGGAGCAAGGAAAGGCGACTGATGAATATGGAGGGTAATTCTTATAACCAACAGACTGTATGCACACCCATCAAAGGAGTCCACTCCATGTCCTCGCGCATTACCCTCCACACGCTGCAGAGCGCCCCGGAAGCAGCCCGCCCGTTCCTCGAAGCTGCCCAGAAGAACTCCGGTTTCATCCCCAACCTGCTCGGCGTGCTGGCCAACGCCCCAGCAGCGCTGGAAACCTACGTGACCGTCTCGGCCCTGAATGGCAAGGCCGAACTGACCCTGGCCGAACGTGAAGTGGTACAGCTGATTGCTGCTACCCAGCACGGTTGCGACTTCTGCGTGGCCGGCCACACTGCCGTGGCGCTGAACAAGGCCAAGCTGCCGCAGGAAGTGGTCGACGCCCTGCGCGCCCGCGGCGAACTGCCTGACGTCCGCTATGAGACCCTGGCCGCGTTCGCCCGTGAGGTCATCGCCACCCGCGGCAATGTCAGCGAAGCGACTTACCAGGCGTTCCGGGCTGCCGGTTTCACCGAGGGCAACGCCCTGGAAGTGATTCTTGGCGTCAGCCTCGCAACCTTGTGCAACTTTGCTAATGTGTTCGCCCAAACGCCGCTCAACGACGAGCTGAGCAAGTACCGCTGGCAGCCTGCGTAATCCGCACAGGGCGCCGCGGCGCCTGCTTATCAAAAGGAGTAGGGATATGCTTGATGCTGGATTTGCGCAGTGGCTGGATGCCAATGCCGAAGCAATCGACCAAGGCAAGTGCGACCCGCATCGGGTGCTGGCGCACATCGCCGAATCGCAGCTGCTGCGCGTCGGTGTCGACCCGGCGCTGGGCGGCAGCGGCGGCGCCGTGACCCACGCGGTCGAAGCCATTGCCGCCATCGCCCGCCGTTCACTGGCCGCAGCCTTCGTCAGCTGGGGCCAGCGCGCCTTCATCGAATACCTGCTGCAAAGCCCGAACCAGGGGCTGCGTGAGCGCCTGTTGCCCGGCTTGTTGACCGGGGAACTGGCCGGTGCCACGGGGCTTTCCAATGCCATGAAGTTCCTTTCCGGTATCGAAGCGTTGCAAGTGCGCGGCCGCCCGCAGGCCGACGGCTGGGCCCTCGACGGCCGCCTGCACTGGGTGACCAACCTGCGCAAGAGCGGTTTCGTGGTGGCTGCAGCCATTGAAGACGATGCAGGCGGCGCGCCGTTCGTGCTGGCGATCCCATCCGATGCCCAGGGCCTGGAACGCTCCGACGACTTGCAGCTGATGGGCCTGCAATCGAGCAATACGGCTGCCCTGGCGTTCCATCAGGTCGAACTGAAGCGCGAGTGGCTGCTGCACGACAACGCCCGCGAGTTCCTGCCAGCGGTGCGCCCGGCATTCCTTGGATTGCAGTGCGGTATGGCCATCGGCCTGGCGCGGCGTGCGCTGGATGAAGTGCAGGCGCACATGAACGGCCGCATCTCGTTCCTTGAAGAAGCCCGCCAGGTGCTCAAGGAGCGCCTGGAAAACACCGTGGCCGAGCTCAAGCAAGGCCTGCTCGAAGGGCGCTTCCTGAGCCAACCGGCAGCGCTGTTCAAACTGCGCATCACCCTGGCCGAAAGCGCCGCCGACGCGGTGCAGCTGGAACTGCAGGCCAGCGGTGGCAAGGCTTACCTGAGCGAATACGGCCAAGGTTTCGCCCGCCGCTGGCGGGAGTCGGCATTCGTGCCGATCGTGACCCCGAGCCTGGTGCAGCTGCGCGCCGAATTGCACCGCCAGGCGGCCAACGCATGAGCCAAGTGTTGCTCGAAGCCCGGGAGATCAGCCTGGGCTACCCGCGCGATGGCGGCTGGCAGCAGGTGCTGGCGCGCTTCGACCTGCAGCTGGCGCCGGGGGAGGTGGTGACCATCCTCGGCCCCAGTGGTGTCGGCAAATCCAGCCTGCTGCGCGTGCTGGCCGGGTTGCAGCAGCCGCGTGGCGGCAGCGTGAGCCTGCACGGCGAACCGCTGCAGGGCCCGCACCCGCGTCTGGCGGTGGCCTTCCAGGACCCGAGCCTGCTGCCGTGGCTGAGCCTGGAAAAGAACGTCGCCTTTGGCCTGGATTTCGCCCGCCAGCCCAAACTGGCCGCCGCCGAGCGCCGTGCGCGCATCGACCATGCGATCGCCGCTGTAGGCCTGGCCCATGCGCGCAGTCACTACCCGGCGCAGTTGTCGGGCGGCATGGCCCAGCGCACTGCGTTGGCCCGTTGCCTGGCCCGCCAGCCCGAAGTCTTGCTGCTGGATGAACCCTTCGGTGCGCTGGATGAGGTAACCCGTGCCGACATGCAGCAACTGCTGCTGCAATTGATCGCCACGCACAAGACCGCTGCGGTGCTGATTACCCACGATATCGATGAAGCCTTGCTGTTGTCCGACCGGGTCCTGCTACTGGGCGACCACCCAGCGCATGTTCTCGGCCAATGGCACATCGACCTGCCGCAACCGCGCACGCACCGGGTCGAAGCGTTGGGCGCGCTGCGTATCGACATCGTCAAAACCCTTCGGCGGGCAAGCCGCACAGCCCAACCTTCATCTCCCTCATTGCCCTCGGAGGCTGTCCATGTGCATGGATGACTGCTGTTCCTCTTCGTCGCGTCGCGACTTCCTCAAGCTCAGCGCCATGCTCACCGCCGCCGGTGCCGTGCCGCTGCTGGCCAGCCTGCAGGCGCGCGCAGCCGCCGAGCCGGACGCGCCGGTGCGCATCGGCTACCTGCCGATCACCGACGCCACGCCATTGCTGGTGGCGCACAACAACGGCCTGTTCGATGCCGAAGGCATCAAGGCCGAGCGCCCGGTGCTACTGCGCAGCTGGGCGCAGGTGATCGAGGCGTTCATCTCTGGCCAGGTCAATGTGATCCACTTGCTGTCGCCAATGACGGTGTGGGCGCGCTACGCCAGCAAGGTGCCAGCCAAGGTGGTGGCGTGGAACCACGTGGGTGGCTCGGGCCTGACCGTGGCCCCGGACATCACCGACATGAAGCAGCTGGGCGGCAAGACCGTGGCCATCCCGTTCTGGTACTCGATCCACAACGTGGTGCTGCAGCAGATGCTCAACGACAACGGCCTGACGCCGGTGTCCAGGCCCGCCAACGCCCAATTGGCCGCCAACGAGGTCAACCTGCTGGTGCTGCCACCGTCGGACATGCCGCCGGCCCTGGCCAGCAAGCGCATTGCCGGCTACATCGTCGCCGAGCCGTTCAACGCCCTGGCCGAAAACCTCAAGGTCGGCCGTGTGCAGCGCTTCACCGGTGACGTGTGGCGCAACCACGCCTGTTGCGTGGTGTTCATGCACGAGCACGACTTGAACAACCGCCCCGAGTGGTCGCAGAAGGTCATCAACGCCATCGTCAAGGCCCAGCACTGGACCCGCGACCACCGCGCCGAAGCCGCAGCGCTGCTGTCCAAGGCCGGCCCCAACAAGTACACACCACACGAGCCTGCGGTGCTGGCCAAGGTGCTGGCCCCGGCCGCCGAGGACCGCGCCGCCTACATCGCCAGCGGGGCCATCCAGCACCAGCAGTGGGACGAGAAGCGCATCGACTTCCAGCCGTACCCGTTCCCCAGCTACACCGAGGAACTGGTCAAGCGCCTGAAAGGCACCCTGATCGAAGGGGAGAGCGGTTTCCTTGCCGGCCTGGACCCGGCGCAGACCGCGCGCGACCTGGTCGACGACCGCTTCGTGCGCAATGCCATCGCCGCCGTAGGCGGCCCGTCGGTGTTCGGCATTGCCGACAACTTCGAGCGTAGTGAGGAGTTCGCGGTCTGATGCGCAAACATGTTGTACATGCCGGCCTTGGCTTGGCCGGGCTGCTGGGGTTGCTGCTGCTGTGGTGGGCCGGGGTGCGGTTGTTCGGCGAGGCCGATGGCCTGTCGGCGCGCTTTTCGCCCCAGGCGACACTGGCCAGCCTGGTCGCGTTGCTGGGCGAAGGCGAGGTCTACGGGCACGTCTGGGTCAGCCTCAAGCGTATTCTTGTCGGCCTGTTGCTGGCGTTGCTGATCGGTGTGCCGCTGGGCCTGCTGGTGGGCAGCTACCGGCACCTGGAGGCAGCTACCACGCCGGCATTCCAGTTTTTGCGGATGATCTCACCGTTGTCGTGGATGCCGGTGGTGGTGATGCTGATGGGCGTGGGCGACCAGCCGATCTACTTCCTGCTGGCGTTTGCGGCGTTGTGGCCGATCCTGCTCAACACCGCCGCAGGCGTGCGCCAGCTCGACCCGCGCTGGTTGCAGTTGAGCCGTAGCCTGAGTGCCACGCGCTGGGAAACCTTGTGCAAGGTGATCATCCCCGGGGTGATCGGCCATGTGCTGACCGGCGTGCGCCTGGCCATCGGCATTCTGTGGATCGTGCTGGTGCCGTGCGAAATGCTTGGTGTGAGTGCCGGGCTTGGGTATTTCATTCTCGATACCCGTGACCGGCTGGCTTACTCGGAGCTGATGGCCATGGTGCTGCTGATAGGGGTGCTGGGGTTCATGCTCGATGCGCTGGCGCGTGGCCTGCATCGGCGCTGGGTGCATGCCTGAAGGGCCAGTGTGGCCTCATCGCCGGCAAGCCGGCTCCCACAGTTGCCCCACAGCATTCTGGACTTGTGGCTTACCTGTGGGAGCCGGCTTGCCGGCGATGAGGCCGTCAGGTCAATGCACGGTCTTGCGCTGGCGCACGCAGTCGCGCGCCGATTCTGCCAACTCATCCAGCCACTCATCGCGCTGCTGCTCGGCCTCGATCATTGCATCCTCACCCTGCTGGTTGAGCAGGTAGGTGTGAATCTGATGCACTTCGGTGGTCTGGTAGATCGGCGCAATGTCCAGCCGGCCGATCAGCGCAGCGCTGGCCTGGCCGGTGCTGCTCATCAGCACCTGTGGCCCGCTGGCCGCCACCACCTGCATGCCCATCGCTTCGAACCAGGGCACCTGGTGGGCAAAGGCATTCAGCTCGACACTGGCAAAACGCGCCTGCACGTCACCCAGCAATGCGCGGGCGATGCCCTGGCGGCGGTGGTCCGCGACCACGGCCAGAAACGCCACTGCGCAAGCCTGGTCGTTGTCCTGGGCGGGCAAGGTCAACGCAAAACCCAGCATCTGGTCCGGCGCATCGGCGTCCAGGGCCAGGGTCAGCTCCACGGCCAGGCCGCGCGTGCCGTCCATGGCCTGCAGGTATTGGTGGACCTCCATGCCGACACCGTACTGATACAGCGGGTACAACGGGTTTTCGGCACGAATGGCGACACTGCTCAGTTCGCCGACGTGGTGGATCACCAGTTCGCGGATCTGGTTCTGGAAGGATTCGGGCGGCACGCTGTCGAGGCGGCTCAGGATGAACATCGGTGGACGGGCTCCGGCTGCGGTTTGATCATCCCGCGCCGGATTGGCGCGGGGTGCACAGTCTAAACCCTTTTTGCCGTGTCAGCCTTGTGCGTGCATGGCCGCAAGCATCAAGTCGAGGTTTTGCACCGCCGCGCCCGAGGCGCCCTTGCCCAGGTTGTCGAACACGGCCGTCAGCAGCACTTGGCCGTGCTCCGCGTTTGCGTACAGGGCCAGGCGCAGGTCGTTGCTGTCGTTCAGCGCCTCGGGGTCGAGCGGCGTGGCCGGGCCGTGCTGGTGCAGCGGTGCGACCTGCACGTGGCGGGCGCCCTGGTAGTGCCGTTCAAGGCACGCCTGCAGCTGTTCGGCGGTGGCCTGGCCAGGCAGCAGGCGCAGTTGCAGCGGGATGCTCAGGACGATGCCCTGGCGATACGCTGCATAACCGGGCAGGAACACCGGCCGTGCCGACAGGCCAGCGTGCAGCTGGATTTCCGGCACATGCTTGTGCGCCAGCTCCAGCCCGTACATCTGCAGGGTGGGTGCCTGTTCCGCGCCGGGCTGTTCATGCTGCTCGACCGCCGCGCGGCCACCCCCGGAATAACCGGAAATGGCATGGATGCTCAGCGGGTAGTCGGCCGGCAGCAGGCCGGCCTGGACCAGCGGGCGCAGCAGCGCGATGGCGCCGGTCGGGTAACAGCCGGGGTTGCTGACGCGCTTGGCCTGGGCGATACGCTCGGGCTGCTGCTCGTTCAGCTCCGGTAGCCCATACACCCAACCGGGCGTGGTGCGGTGCGCCGAGCTGGCATCGATCACCCGAACCGCCGGGTTGTGGATGGCCGCTACGGCATCGCGGGCGGCGGCGTCGGGCAGGCAGAGCAGGGCGATGTCGGCGCTGTTGATCGCCTCGCGGCGGCGCTGAGGGTCTTTGCGTTCGGCTTCGGGCAGGGTCAGCAGGTGCAGGTCGTCGCGGCCGTGCAGGCGGGCATGGATCTGCAGGCCGGTGGTGCCTTGGTCGCCATCGATGAAGACAACAGGGGTGTGCATGGTCAGGGTCCGGTCAGGAGGAGATGAACCATGGTCGCCTCTGGCGGTGGTAAAGGAAATTTGAATATCATGACTGCGATATTCATTAATTCTGAATTACAGTTGTCGGTGCCTTGCCCCTGCGCAGTACCCGCGCAGAGGCCGCAGCTGCTACAACAGGACCGATGCCATGCGCGAAATCAGCCTCGATCGCCTCCGTACCCTGGTGGTCATCACCGACCTGGGCTCGTTCGCCGAGGCCGCCCGCCAGCTCAACCTGGCGCCCCCGACCATCAGCCTGCACGTGGCTGAGTTGGAGGCGCGTGTCGGTGCGCCGCTGCTTACCCGCAACCGCAACCAGGTACGGCCGACGGCCATCGGCGAAACCCTGCTGGCGCGTGCCCGGCGCCTGCTGGCCGATGCCGACCTGGCCCTGGACGAAGTGCGCCGGCATGTCGAAGGCCTGACCGGGCGGGTGCGCCTTGGCGCCTCCACCGGTGCCATTGCGCATCTGTTGCCCAAGGCACTGGAACACTTGCGCACAGCGCACCCCGGCATCGATGTGCAGGTGCAGGTGCTGACGTCGCAGGCGTCCCGGGCGCGGTTGCGTGAAGGCGCGCTGGACATCGGCCTGGTGGCTTTGCCGCAGGTGGCAGGCAAGGGCGTCAGGGTCACCCCGTGGCGGCGCGACCCCATCCTCGCCTACGTGCCGGCCGACTGGCAGCCGCCGGCCAGGGTCACACCGGCCTGGCTGGGGCAGCGGGCGCTGATCCTCAATGACAGCAGCACGCAACTGTCGCGGGTGACCGGTGAATGGTTCGCCGCCGCCGGGCTGTACCCCGAGCCGCGGATCGAGCTGAACTACAACGATGCGATCAAGAGCCTGGTGGGCGCCGGGTATGGCGCCACCTTGCTGCCCCAGGAGGGCGAAGTGGCCGAACTGGACCGGCGTATCGCCCGCCGGCCGCTGCGGCCGGGGTTGTGGCGGCAGCTGGGGATCGCCTGCAGGGAAGGGCCGCCCGAGCGGGCGACCGGGTTTGTGCTAGAGGCACTTGAGCGGTTGCGGCAGTAACAAGGCTGCGCAGCAGCCCTGCCCTCAGCCGCGCTCTCGCTGCCTCACCACCGTCACTGTCTCGCCGCCAACCCCCCAGTTATCCGTCGGCACCTCCTCGATCACCACGAAGGTACTGGCTGGCGGCTTACCCAGCACCTGTTGCAGCAACTGCGTCGTGCCTTCGATCAACCGGCGCTTGTGCTCGGCGCTGACGCCTTCATCGGTTACGCGAATATGGACATAAGGCATGTCTGCTCACTCCTCTGCTCAGTGCCAGGTGCCGGCGGTGCTGCCGCCGTCTACCGGGAGGATGACGCCACTGACGAAGCGTGCGTCGGTCAGGTACAGCACGGCATCCACCACATCCTGCGGCACGCCGGTGCGGCCACTCGGCGACAGCGCGCTTAGCCCTTCGACGTTGCCGCTGTGCAGCGGTGTATCGATGATCCCCGGCGCCACCGCATTGACCTGCACACCGCTGGCCGCCAGTTCCAGCGCCAAGCCTTTGACCGCCTGGTTCAGCCCACCCTTGACCAGCACCGGCAACAACGCAGGCACCCGAGTGTCCGGTTGCAAGGCAACGGACGCGGTGATCGCGATGATGTGGCCGTGGCCCTGCTCGGTCATGATTCGTGCTGCAGCCTGCGCCGGGTAGAAGAAGCCCTTGAGGTTGGTGCCGACCAGTGCGTCGACATCGGCCTCGGTGTATTCGGTGACCGGTTTGGGGATGAAGATCCCAGCATTGTTGATCAGGATGTCGACGCCACCGAAAGTCTCAATGGCTGCCGCAAGCAACCGCCGTGCGGTAGCGGCCTCGCCGATGTCACCGGCAACGCCAATAAAGCGCTGGGGTTGGCCCAAGCGGGCGATTGCCTGGTCAAGACGTGCCTGACTGCGGGCGTTGCCGACCACGTTGTCGCCACGTTTGAGAAAGGCCTCGGCTAGCGCGTAGCCCAGGCCGCTGGAGGCCCCGGTGATGATGACGGTTCTTGGTTGGTTCATGCTTGCGTCTCCAGAAGGTGAGCCGATGGCTCGTTGTGGAGGCCACTGTAGGCGGCAACGCTCGCTTGAAAAATGTGCCGGATGGCATTTGAATTCATACACCATGTAATCAATAGGGCGATCATGACCCGTCATTTCGATGACCTGCAACTGGGCAGCCTGGAGCTATTCTGCCTGGCCGCAGATTTTGGCAGCTTCACCGCCGCTGCCACCCAGGCGGGCGTTACCCCTGCTGCGGTAAGCCGCAGCGTGGCGCGCCTCGAAGAGCGCCTGGGCGTTCGCCTGTTCGTACGCACCACCCGGCAGATGCGCCTTTCCGAGGCGGGGCAGGCGTATTACCAGCAGTGTCGTCAAGCGCTTGGGCAACTGGTCGAGGCCGAACGCCAGGTAACCGGTGGGCAGTCGGCCCCCAGTGGTCGCTTGCGCATCAGTGCGCCCACGCCCTATGCCCACCACCGGCTGTTGCCACTGCTGCCGCGTTTTCGCCAGCTTTATCCGCAGGTGCAGGTGGACGTGCATGTCAGTAATCGCAACGTCGACTTCGCCGAAGAACACTTTGATCTAGCCATTCGCGGCCGCGAGCCTGCTGACTCGCGCCTGGTGGCACGACGCCTGGAGGATGCCGAGTTGGTGGTGGTGGCTACCCCCGCCTACCTGGCACGCTGGGGCACCCCTGTGCTGCCGGAAGATCTTGCACGTTATGAGTGCATTCAGTTCGAACTGGCCAGCACGGGCCGCCGCCCGGCGTGGAGTTTTCGGTTGGATGGCCGTGAACTGGAAGTCGAGACCCAAGGGGGCTTGACCTGCCTGGGCGACTTCCTCGCCACTGCGACGCTGGTGCGCCATGGCGGCGGCCTGATGCAGGCTTACCGTTTCTCCGTGCAGGACGCGCTGGCCAGCGGCGAGCTGGTTGAGGTGCTGGCTGAATACGGCGGCACCTCGCGGCCGTTCACGCTGATCTATCCACAGTCTCGACACATGCCGCAGCGGGTGCGGGTGTTCATCGACTTCCTGTTCGCCGAGGGGGCACGATCATCGGCCTGAGCAGAGGCGTCGGGGCGTTTGGCCTACTATGCTGTTGGCTGCGTCGAGCCAATGTCTCTCGATGAACCTTCCGATTTCCCAGGAGAACGCTCCATGAAATCCATTGCACTGCTGGTGATTGCTTCTGTATTGAGTTTTGCGGCCCATGCGGACCCGGCGAGCAACTGTGAAGCCAAGATCAAGGAACTGGAGGACTTCCATAAGGCCAGTGGCCAGGCGATGCATGGTGGCATGGCCCATGACTTCAAGGTGCATCTGCAAAACGCCAAGGATGCCCAGAAGGCCGGCGACATGACCAAGTGCCAGGCTTCGGCGGACCAAGCCAAGACTATCTACAACAAGGCGCGCAGCAAGTGAGTGAGGGGTAGGGTTTGAGCGCTTGCCTTGATTATTGAAGTTTGGCGTAGATCGAGCGCTTGCCTTGGGATTTTTAGCGCCCTTGAGATCGAGCGCCGCCCGCGCGGCGCTTCGCGGGGCAAGCCCGCTCCCACATTTGTTGCAACGTGCCATGGCCTGATAGGCCATAG
>NZ_JBIBEB010000008.1:0-65115 GCF_042902325.1 Pseudomonas sp. NPDC012596
TTGTTAGCCTTGGTGGCTCGACGAGGTTTTTCGGCTGGCACTGCTGCCGCCTCACCTGTCTTCAGCCATGCGCCAAGGCGGACAACCATGGCCTGGCTGGAACGGCGCGTTGCAACAAATGTGGGAGCGGGCTTGCCCCGCGAAGCGCCGCGCGGGCGGCGCTCGATCTCAAGAGCACTAAAAAACCCAAGGCAAGCGCTTCGCGAAGCGCCGCGCGGGCGGCGCTCGATCTCAAGAGCACTAAAAAACCCAAGGCAAGCGCTTAGCGAAGCGCCGCGCGGGCGGCGCTCGATCTCAAGGGCACTAAAAAACCCGAGGCAAGCGCTTCGCGATGCGCCGCCCGCCTGGCCCTGCCAGCCCTCATCAAGCGCTCAAATAAACCGCTGCCCCTCAAACGGGTTCCAGCCATTGAGCCCTTTGGTCTGCTTCAGGTAATAAGCCCGGTTGCTCAAAAAGCTGTAGAGAAACGCAAACGCCATACTGAGCCCGTTGTCCACCGGCCGTGGAATCTCGCTCCCCGTCACCGCCTCGACAACGCCCAGCAGCAACCCAAGCGCAATCATAATCGCCAGCATGACCAGGTTCTTCTTCCACAGGCCCAGCACGAACCAGTAGATCGGGCCGAAGAAAAAGCCGATGAAGTTATTGTTGATCAGCAGCTTCTTGCGAAAAGGCAAGGCACGGAAAGCGGCCTTGTAAGACTCGGAGGTCGGCGCGCCGTACTGATCGAAGAAGGCGAAACGCTCCTGCCATTTCGGCTTGAGGTTGCCATAGGTGGATTGGGTTTGTGGGATACCTTCCATGGGGAGCTCCGTTATATCGTCCGTGGATGTCGAATAGCCATGATTGTGGCCGGTTCAGAAGGGTACGTCACAGTTGGTCAAGGGGCAAGCTTCGCAGCCCCGTATCTGGATTAAGACGTTTTCCCTCACACAACCGCTTGATCAAATCCTGACTGGGCTTTACCGGGTCTGTTTTCGACGCGCGCTCTTTCAGCCATCGGCTTCGCGGAACCCCGATGTGATTTGGATAGGGATACCATTGATATCAAGAACGGCCTCTGACATCTCAGCATCCTTCTCCAGGGCGATATAGGGCTCAGCGGTGGAGTCATTAGTGCCTTCATATTCGAACTGAAATGCGTAGTAAGTTTTCCCACCTCAGTTAGCCGATAAGGCGATTCATTTGTGCCAATACGTCCTTTTGCATTTACCCGCAACCCATCTGGTGCAGAGCACATTATCGCGCGGTGCAAAGGCGCATTATCGCGATGCGTTTGCTTTAAAAGTGAATACAAGCATCAGGCAGGCCTGCATGATTAGATAGATAGACAAATAAAAACAGGATTCATATTCGCCCCTACTGACGTAAAAGACAACCCACGAACAATACGCCGCTGGAAGCGACAGAATAAATGAAATAAGAAATTGATACTTAGGAATGAGAATCAAAGGTCGTTTCCCGCTGAGTAAGAATACGATTGCCTTGAAAGGAACGTAACAGGCCGCGGAAAGCAGGACCGCCAAAATTACTACAATAAATATATACAGTAAGAAATCTGGCATTTGCTCTCCGTCATTTAAATTCATGTTTATGCAGCGAACCTGATTTCTATTACTCAAGCTTTCTGAGGAAGACCAGTTTCTGGATCAAGATGCTTCTCTTCACTTAAACGCTTAACCAGATCCTGACTGGGCTTCACCGGACCTGTTTTTGACGCACGTTCTTTCTGCCATTGAAACGAACCGTCCCAAGTGGGTAGCTCAGCAGGCGGAAGAGGTACGATAGCGTCTATATCTGGCAATTTTGGTCCTAGCTGCTCATTATCCTCGAAGAATTTGCTTATTTTGTGATATCTCACCGAGCGCTCTTTATCGGGCTGCAAGGCCATATAGTAAAGGTTGTCATCTGAGAGTGGACCATCAAAAGCGTTTCCAAGCCTTCTGGCGGAAGCCGCATCCCCTGCTTTTACGCCTTGCTGATAAGCCTGCACCGCTTCTTTGTACTCACCCCCTACACGTAGAAGGCCTGCCAAATCTGCCGCAGCTCGCCTGTGCCCTTGAGACGCAGCGCAACGACGCATCGCTACCATCACTTCATATGCTCCCGTAACACGACCTAGCAAATTAGCAACGTAGAACTGCGCATCTGGGTTTCCTAGGTCTGCCGCCTTACGGAAATAAGCGTTCGCTTTATCACGATCCTGCTCAACGCCATAACCCATCTCAAGGTAATGCCCCATATCATAATAGGCGCCAGGTATGCCTTGAGCGATAGAGGCTTCCACGAGATCAATTGTTTCTCTTTGTGGCTCGGGAGAGCTAGCTAAGCCCTGAGAAATAAGCGCCTGCAAATTGGCAGAAGCTTTAAAGTGACCATGAGACGCGGCAATACGATAGTATCTTGCAACTTGATTGAAATTCTTTGGACCTTCATGCTGCTCTAGAAAAAGCCCGTAATTATAGAGTTCATCTGCGTCTCGATTCAATGAAGGAAGCACATCTGCCTCACGACGGCATTCAAATTCCAAGTTGTTATAGATTTGTGACACATCGACCTGAGCTGGCACTGGACGCTCCTCTAAAGCAACAATTAAGCCAATGAAAACAACACACGCAACATAGAAATATTTAAACATTTTAGTCCAGGTTTACACGTGCTGGGCTGTCGCGATAGAATTCTATTAGCGAGGCGCAAGGGGACCTTTTTTCTATTAATGAAGGTTTAGCATTTATCTCTTTCCGCCGTTTATTTTCATCAATAATATCTTGCCATTTACTAAAGGCTTCCGCTGCATCGTCTTGCGCACCCATGCCCTTTGTGTGTATATCCCAGAGCTGCTTGCGAAGAGGCTTTGACAAGGATGGGCTCTCATGACATATATTGAGCTCGCTGTCGACCTCCATGCTGCGGATATTAATATTGGCAGAGCCTAACGTCGTGAATACATCATCGATTATCGCTAGCTTGCTATGAATGTAGACGGGCATCCAGTTGTCAGGCGGTGAATCAGGCGCGACCAATGTACATATGTGAACCTTGAGCCCCGGAATCTCTACTGGAAGAATGGCGGCTTCTTTCTTGAGCGGAGTTGACGCCTCTAGCTCCATCAACCGGGCTTCTGCCGCTTTGACTTTGGCTTCACGCTCTTCTTTCATTTTTTGCAGCAGCTTGGGATCCATCAGGGGTTGTGCAATATAATTCAATGATATTAAGGACTGCCTGGCATTTATCGTTTCCAAGCGCGCCTGCCTTAGCTGTTCATCTAACCTTTCATTGCGCTCAAGCTTTGAAACTGTAGGCAAAACATCTTTACGGCCCAAACTATTCAACATTCTGTAGGTGTTCATTGAGCCGGGACCAATGCCCTCATCGTCTGAGTTTGTCACGACAAACAGGTGAATAGCTCCGTGCTTTCCAGCGTTTCTGCCCCACTCCAACTGCTTTTGCGCGGATTTTTTTATCGCCGTTGCAACAGGCTCCCATCTGAAATACTGATTCTCAATGTATATATAATTCGTAACATTATTGGTCGCTTTCAGATATAGCGCCTTGATATCATGCACACCTTCTTGCTGCTGCGTACGAAGTAGCTGCGCCATGACAGGCGTTCCTGCTTCGGGTCGAGCCTTTAGCTTCGCTGCATTATTTTTTCGTTGCGACAACAGATCAACACCGGTTTGACGCTTCCAGGCTTGACAAAAATTGTGATTGAGGTGTTCAAGAATCGGCCCTGTTACTTTACTGGAGATATCCTGCCGGGGAGTGGCACCATTTCTGCCAAACCGAGCGTGCATTCTTGCATAGCTGTGATCGTCTTTATCCCAATAAGCGTCTAGCGTGTTGTGCCCCATGACAAAACCGATGGCGCGGTCAGGCTTCTCATAATCAATGAGGACCATTTTTTGATGGTGGGTGGGAGCGCCAGACATTACCAATGTGCTCATGAACTTATTGGTCTTTGTACCGTTCTTATCCTCACCATTTACTAGCAATTGCCACGCGACTTCTACGCGCTCAATGAACCCAAAGCCTCGCGTCGCAAACTCAACATTTTTCAGGTAGTAGGGTGAATCTTTCAATATGGAGTTCTGATCAGCCACACCAGTGAGCCGGGCTTGTTCATACCACTGCCTATCATACTCCTCTTGTGCGTCGTTACGATTCTGCTTACCTCTTGTAAGATAACTTATTATATTGTTACCGGGCGTGGGGTTTTCCATAACTTGCGCTGCCCGTAAATACCAGCATAGAATTCTGACCTTTACGCCTTCGCCCCCCTTTTTTACCAGCAAATCCCCTATGCACAGATCACCCGCATTGCCATTACGCTTGAAGTACATCGAAGGCTGAAAACCCCAGCAAATGTAATCGATACTGGTTGTAGCGGCCATGATCGCATCATACAGCGCGCCAAACGCGCGCTCGCCGTTCACTAAGGGCTGAAATGTTGCAGGGACGGGGTGATACTCTGTTTTTTGCAAAAACCATGGAAGATTCAGCGTAGCTGACGTTGTCTTACCGGTGGCGATCGGAGAAGTAATTGAGTTGGAGGATGTCATTTAATTCTCCTCTGCATCTGGATTATTGAGCGATGCATAGCTGTCTCTGAAAAAGCTACGCGTTCTGGGCTGATTGACATCCGGATGAGTTTTGCTTTCGTGACGATGGAACCCGCTGTTGGCCAGTTCGGCATTTTTCTCTTTCCCCTTGTACTGGCCGCCTACGGGTATGTCATAGCGGATGCCGTTTGCCAGTTCTACGGTATAGTCAGTTGTCGTCGGATGGTGGTCGACATTGATCATTCCGGTCTTGTCCATTACACCCTGCCCGACCATTGAGCCGCCCGCATAAAGTTTGTAAGGCATGCCAGCCCAAGCGCCAGAGCTTCCCGCATTTGTATTCCCGGCAAAAAATGACAGGGTTTGGGCCACCGACGACTCAGGCCAGGCCGGGTTCTCCCGATTTAGCTGCGCCGGCCCGCTGAACATCTTCTTTGCCCCTTTCACATCGATCGTCCCAGGCGCATGAATCTCGATGTTGCCTCCCTTGATCCGGATGTACCCGCCACCGCTGGTGAGCAGGATGCCTTCCTGCGCAGCGATCTCGATTCCTGCGGCGGTGGAAGTGATCTTCATGCCTTGCTTGGCAGTCAGCTCCATTGCATCGCTCTGCGCTTGTAGCTCCACCTTGCCCTTGGCCGCAAACAACTTGGCCCCGGCGTTCTGCGCAAACAGGCTGATACTCTGCACCACGCTGGCCAGCAGCGATTTGCCGCTGGCAATGCTGACGTCCTCCCCGGTACTCACGGTCAGGTGCTTGCCGCTGTGCAGGTGGGTGTTCTGCGGGGTTGCGGTGGCGATGTCGGCCGGGGAGGAGGCGATCAGCAGCGGCTTCTGATAACCCGGAGTCTTGCCCCGGCCACCGTTGCGAATCGCCCAGGCGGTGTCGCCGCCGTTGCGCTGTTGCTCGCTCGGGCCTTGGCTCGGGCTGCTGCTGTCGTTGCCGTAGGTGACGTCGGTGTCGGCGTTGAGCTGGGTCAGGCTGTCGAGGCCAGCCTGCAGGGCGTCGGCGTTGTGCTGTTTGGCGGTGTCGGAGAGGGTTTTGAGGCGCTGCTCGCTGTTCTGCAGCTGCTGCTGGGCTTCGCTCACATCGAGCTGGGCGCCTTCGGCGTTGCTGCGTTTCCAGGTGCTCAGGTACAGGCCTTGCTGGGCGCGCAGGGCGCCGTAGGCATCGGTGCGCAGTTCGAAGCCGGTGCCGCGCAGTCCACCGCGGTTGTTGCCGCGCTGGTCGATCAGGTAGCCGAGGTTGAGCTGGGTGTGGCCGTGGCTGCTGTGCAGCTGGGTGCGTACCTGGCCGGTGGAGTCGTCCATCACCCACTGGTTGAAGCCGCCGCCGCCGACTTCCTTGCTCTTGTAGCCGCTCATCAGGCCGCTGGAGTGCCAGGCGGGTTTGTGGCCGCCATAGACTTGGCCCATGACCAGTGGGCGGTCGATGTCGTTGTCGAGGAAGGTGACCACCACTTCTTCGCCGGCCCGCGGCACGTGCACGCTGCCCCAGTCGGGGCCGCTGCTCGGTTGCAGCATGCGCAGCCAGCAGGAAGAGAGTTCGCCGTCCTGGCTCAGGCGGTCCCAATGGAAGCGCACGCACAGGCGGTTGAGGCTGTCGGTGAAGACTTCATGGCCGCTGGGGGTGACCACCACGGCGGTTTGTGGGCCGGGCGATGTCGGCTTGGCGTGCTCGAACGGGCTGCGGTAGGGCGCGCTGTGCAGCTGGCCCTCGAAGGTGTTGAGGAAGAAACCGTAGGAGGCTTCGCTCAGCTTCGAGCCGAGCAGCGCATCGTCCGGTGCCGGGCGTACCGATTTTAACAACGGTGCCAGGCTGCCGGGCGCATCACGGCGCTGCTGGGCCATGGGCAGGTTGCTTTCGGCGAAGAACTGCACCTCGATCAGCATGAATTGCCGGGCCTCGGCGGCCTTGCGTTCGTACAGCGGGTGCTGGGTCAATTCGAACCAGCGCCCGGCCTGCAACTGGCGCACACCGCCCTGGCCGTGCACACGGCGGGCCTGGGATTCACGCTGCTCGATCTGCACGCGGCTCAGCCAGTCGCCGCGCTCCTGCTTCTGCCAGGTGTACTGGCCCTGGTACTCGTAGCGTTCCAGGGCGGCGGGGGCGGAAGCGGCTTCAAGCGCCGGCATCACGCTTTCGCGCGGTTGGCTGTGTGCGAGGTAGTCGACGCTGCGCCAGTTGAGCTTACCGCTGAGCAACTGCGAGCCGGTGCTCCACTGGGTGATGCCGTCCTGCTTCTGGGTCACGCTCTGGGTGTGGAACGGCACGCTCTGCGGGGTGAGGGCGGGCAGGGTGTCGACGCTGTCGGTGAAGACGATGGAGTGGCTGTCGGCTTTGTGCTCGACGTACCAGAAGATGCCCTCCAGCTCACACCAGCGCTGGACGAAGTTGGCGTCGGTTTCGTTGAACTGGGTGACATAGGACAGCGGGGCGTACTCGCGGCGCAGGTCGAGGCGGTAGTTGCCCTTGGCCTGTTCGTACTGGGCGAACACGGATTCGAGGATGGCCGGCAGGTGCTTGTCCTGCCAGATGCGGCAGTCGCTGCGGTATTCGAGCAGGCTGAACCACGGCGCGAACACCAACTGCCAGTCATGCAGGCCGCCGTCGCTGCCCAGGTAGCGCACGCTCTCGACCAGGCCATGGCGCGGGGCCTGGGAGCCGTCGTCGCAGAGCAGGGCGAGGCTGACGGGTTGGCCGATGAGTTTCTCTGGGTCGTACTCGGTGTCCTGCACCAGCACGTCGAGGGTGTAGCGAGGGGTGCGGCCGATGCGCTCGACGCCGTGGGCGCGCAGGGCCTGAAGCGCGTCGCCCCCCAGCGGGGTGGTTAGCTGCAGCAGGCGGCCGCTTTGCGAGAGCGGGGTGCCGAAGGTCAGGTCCATTGAAAAAAACTCCGGTTACTGGTAGCACACACCAAGTCAGCTTAGGGCGGCGCCAGTGCAAAGTACGGTACGCCCTTCCATGGGCCTAAAAATTTTGTTCGAGCATCGGAAAATAGGGCATCGGGCATAGACCGTCAATATCCGAAATATTCAATGCAAAGGCACATTTGCAGGACCCGAACCACCACATGCCCAACGCCGTTCGAGCCCAGCAACGCCAATTACCGGCGCATGCGCTTACCTGCCCTAGCGCCCTGGCTTGGGTTAACATACCCGGCTGCGCAACACCCATCATCCACGCCAAGCCCCGGCTTGCCGACTCGACACCAACAGGTCATCCATGCGTCTGTTTCACACCTCCGACTGGCACCTGGGCCAAAGCCTGCACGGCCAGGAACGCGACTTCGAACATGCCTGCTTCCTTGAGTGGCTGCTCGGCCAGCTGCAGCTTCGCCAGCCCGACGCGTTGCTGATCGCTGGCGATATCTTCGACACGGTCAACCCGCCGGTCAAAGCCCAGGAGCGGCTCTACGACTTCATCGTGAAGGCCCACGAGCAACAGCCGAAACTGGACATCGTGATGATTGCCGGCAACCACGACTCCGGCTCGCGCATCGAGTTGCCCGCGGCGCTGATGCGCCGCCTGCGCACCCATGCGCTAGGGCGCGTGCATTGGCTGGATGAGGGCCAGCTGGACGCCGAGCGCCTGCTGATACCGCTGACCAACGGCCGCGGCAAGGTTGCGGCCTGGTGCCTGGCCCTGCCCTTCCTGCGCCCGGCCGAGGTGACCGGCCCGCAGCTGGGGGACGACTACCTGCAGGGCATCACCCAGGTGCACCAGCAACTGATCGCCGCCGCGCAGAACAAGCGCAAGAAGGACCAGGCCCTGGTCGCCATCAGCCACGCGCACATGGCCGGTGGTTCGGTGTCCGAAGACTCCGAGCGCAGCCTGATCATCGGTAATGCCGAAGCGCTGCCGGCCAAGCTGTTCGACAAGGCCATCAGCTACGTGGCCCTGGGCCACCTGCACAAGCCGCAAAAGGTCAACCGCGAAACCCGCATCCGTTACAGCGGCTCGCCGATCCCGCTGTCGTTCGCCGAAATCAACTACCCGCATCAAGTGCTGGAAGTCGAGCTGGACGGTGCCGAGCTGGTCAGCGTCGAAGCGCGCCCGGTGCCGCGCGCCGTGGCCCTGCAGCGCATCGGCCCGGCGCCGTTGGGCGAACTGCTGGAGCAACTTGCCGAGCTGCCGGTAATCGACCTGCTCGATGACCCCAACCGCCAGCCCTGGCTCGAAGTGCGCGTGCTGTTGGACGAGCCGCAACCCGACCTGCGCCAGCAAATCGAAAGCGCCCTGGACGGCAAAGCGGTGCGGCTGATCCGCATCGGCGCCGAATATGCTGGCCGTGGTAACGACGAAGAAAGCGAGCTGGCGTTCGTCGAACTGTCGCAGATGACCCCGCAGGACTTGTTCAGCCGCGCCTGGGAACAGGCCTACGGCAACCCCGTCGACGAGCAGGCCCTGGCCGACTTCGCCCTGTTGCTGCAGGACGTTCAGCTGGAAGAGGAGCAGCCATGAAAATTCTCGCCATTCGCCTGAAGAACCTGGCATCCCTGGCCGGCCCGGTCGACATCGACTTCACCGCCGAACCCCTGGCAAGTGCTGGGCTGTTCGCCATCACCGGGCCGACCGGTGCCGGCAAGAGCACCCTGCTTGATGCGCTGTGCCTGGCCCTGTTCGGCACCGTGCCGCGGCTCAACGCCATCGGCCGCGAAGCCAAGGTGCCGGACGCCGATGGCGACATTCCCACATCCGACCCGCGCAACCTGCTGCGCCGCGGTACCGGCAGTGGCTTTGCCGAGGTCGACTTCATCGGCATCGACGGCCACCGCTACCGCGCGCGCTGGGAAGCCAACCGTGCCCGCGACAAAGCCAACGGCAAGTTGCAGCTCAGCCGCCAGAGCCTCTACGACCTGGACAGCGAGCAGGTGCTGGGCAGCGGCAAGAACGAATACAAGCAGCTGATCGAAGCCCGCCTGGGCCTGAACTTCGAACAGTTCACCCGCGCGGTGATGCTGGCCCAGAGCGAGTTCAGTGCCTTCCTCAAGGCCGACGACAGAGAACGCAGCGAGCTACTGGAAAAGCTCACCAACACCGCCATTTACACCCGCTTAGGCCAGCGCGCCTTCAGCAAAGCGCGGGAAACCGGCGAAGCGCACAACGCCCTGAAAGACCGTGCCAGCCACCTGCTGCCGATGGTCGCCGAGGCCCGCGCCGAACTCGACCAGCGCCTGGAGCAGGCGCAGCAACAGTTCAAGGCCGACCAGGCGCGCCTGCGCCAACTGGAGCAGCAGCGCACCTGGCTCGACGAACAACGGCAACTGCAGGCCCAGCACAGCCAAGCCGGCGCGGCCTTGCAGGCTGCCGAGCACGGCTGGCAAGCGCTAGCCGAGCAACGCCTCGACCTGCAACGCCTGGAGCGCCTGGCGCCCCAGCGTCATCAGTTTCACCGCCAGCAGGTACTGACCGCGCAACTGGCGCCCCTGGCGGCGCAGACCGCCGAGCAACAGCGCCAGCAGGGTGAGCTGCAGACGCGTACAGCAGAACTGCAACAGGCGCTGGTCGCAGCCCGCCAGTCACTCGCGGACAACCAGGCCCGGCACAGCGAAAATACCCCTCGCCTACGCCAGGCGTTTGCCGCGCAGGACAGCCTGGCACGGCTGGACAATGAGCTGACAGCGCAACGCTCGGCCAGCCAGCAGGCCGACCAGCACGTCGTCGAAGGGCAGCAGCAACTGCAGCAGCTGGAAGAAAACCAGCAGCGCAGCGTGCAACAACTGGCGCAGATCGATGAGGCACTGGCCGGTAGCCAACACCTCGCCGGGTTGGCCAACGCCTGGCAGGCCTACCTGCCGCAACTCAAGCAAGTGATGCTGATCGGCGGGCGGCTGAGCAAGGGCCGCGAAGAGCTGCCGGGCCTGCAGGCCCAGGCCAGCCAGGCCAATGCGCAGCTGCAGGCCCAGCGCGAGCATTACGAGCTGCTGTTCCGCGAAGCCAAGGCCGAACCGCACGCGCTGGCCGAACAGATCGACCTGCTCGGCGGCATGCTTCAGGACAATCGCAAACAGCAGCGCGCCGTCGAAGCACTGTCGCACCTGCATGGCCGCGAGCTGGAAGTGCGTCAGCACCTTGAAGCCATCCGTGAGCGCCAGCAGCAGGCCATGCAGCAACGCCAGCAACTGATCGGCGAAGGCACTGCAGCCAAGGCCGAGCTTGAGGCCGCGGAGCAGGCGCTCACCCTCACCCGCCAGCTACTGGAACGCCAGCGCCTGGCGCGCCACACCAGCGTCGAAGAGCTGCGCGGCCAGTTGCGCGACGGCGAGCCCTGCCCGGTGTGTGGCAGCGCCGAACACCCATTCCACCAGCCTGAGGCGCTGCTGCAAAGCCTGGGCCGGCATGACCAGGCCGAAGAGGACACCGCGCAGAAGCAGGTCGAAACCCTCAACGGCAAGCTGGTGGAGCTGCGCACCCAGCTTGGCGTGGTCAACGCCCAGCTCAAGGACTACCAGCAGCAACAGGTGCAACTGGGCGAGCAACTGCAGCCATTGGTTGCGCAGGTGCAGGCACACAGCCTGTGGCCCGCCCTCGCCCCCCAGGACGACAAGGCCCGGAAAGCCTGGCTGGCCAACCAGCTGCAGCGCCTGGACGATGAAATCGGCAAGGACGAGAAACGCCAGAGCGCCCTGCTCGCCTTGCAAAAGGATGCCGCCCGCCTCAACCAGCAACTGCAGGCAGCGCAAGAAGCGCAACAGCAAGCCCAGCGCCACCTGGACCACCAGCACCAGGCGCTGGCCAGCGACGAACAGCAGTTGCAGCAAGGCCTGAATGACCTGGCCAGTGTGCTGCCGGATGATGTCCTGAAGGCCTTGAGCGACGACCCGGCCAATGCTTTTCTCGGCCTCGATCAGCAAATCGCGCAGCGGTTGCAACAGCTGGAGCAACGCAAGGACGAGCAGGAAGAACAGCAAGCCCGCCAGGTCCAGCTGGACAAGCTGCGCGACCAGCAGCAGACACGCCTGCAGGCGCAGCAGCAGTGGCAGCAGACACTGGCCAGCCTGGACGAGCAGCGCCAGCAGGCGCAGGCAAAACTCGCCGAACTGCTAGGCGAACATGCCAGTGCAGAAGCCTGGCAACACCACCTGGAGGCACAACTGGAGCAAGCTCGTGCGGCCGATGCCGACACCGCGCAGCGCCTGCAGGACTTGCGCACCCAGGGCGTGAAACTGGCCGCCGAGCTTGACGCCAACGTCCAACGGCAGCAGGCACTGGAGCAGGAGTGTCAGCAGTTGCAGGGCGCGATCGCCCAGTGGCGCGGCGAGCACCCCGAGCTGGATGACAGCGGCCTCGACCGCCTGCTGGCCATCGACGATGCGCAACTTGGCGCCCTGCGCCAGCAGCTGCAGCACGCAGAGAAAGCCATCGAGCAAGGCCGCGTGCTGCTGCAGGAGCGTGAACAGCGTCTTCAGCAGCATAACGCCCAGGCACAGGGCGAGCTGCCCGCCGACGATCTGGAGCAAACCCTGGCCGAACTCCAGCAGCACCTCAACGTTCAGGAACAACAGTGCGCCGAACTGCGCGCGCAACAGGCCGATGACCAACGCCGCCAGCAGGCGCACCAGGCCCTGGCCGCCGAAATCGAACAGGCCCGCGAGCAGTGGCAGCGCTGGGCGCGCCTGAGCACGTTGATCGGCTCGGCCTCCGGCGATGTGTTCCGCAAGATCGCCCAGGGCTACAACCTCGACCTGCTGCTGCACCACGCCAACGCCCAGTTGCGCCAACTGGCGCGGCGGTACCGCCTCAAGCGCGGTGGCAGCGCGTTAGGCCTGCTGGTGCTGGACACCGAAATGGGCGACGAACTGCGCTCGGTGCACTCGCTGTCGGGCGGTGAAACCTTCCTGGTGTCGCTGGCCCTGGCCCTGGGCTTGGCCTCGATGGCCTCGAGCACCCTGCGCATCGAGTCGCTGTTCATCGATGAAGGCTTCGGCAGCCTCGACCCCGAGTCGCTGCAGCTGGCCATGGATGCGCTCGACGGGCTTCAGGCGCAGGGCCGCAAGGTGGCGGTGATTTCCCACGTGCAGGAGATGCACGAGCGCATTCCGGTGCAGATCCAGGTACGGCGCCAGGGCAATGGCCTGAGTGATGTGGAGGTGTGCGGGTGATCCTTTACTCGTTCCGCCGTTGCCCTTGGGCCATGCGCGCGCGCCTGGCCCTGCGTTATGCCGGGTGCGAAGTGCAGGTGTGCGAGGTGGCGATGAAACACAAGCCGGCCGAGTTGCTGGCCTTGTCGCCCAAGGGCACGGTACCGGTGCTGGATACCGGTAACGGTGTGCTGGAAGAAAGCCTGGACATCATGCGCTGGGCGCTGACGCGCAACGACCCACAGGACTGGCGCCTGCAGGCGGACCCCGCTGCCGCGCAACAGGCCGAGCAGTTGATTGCCCGCAACGACAGCGAGTTCAAGGCGCAGGTCAACCTGTACAAGTATGCCGAGCGTTACCCTGACTATTCGCGCGAGCATTACCGCCAGCAGGCAGAAGCCTGGCTGGCGGAGCTCGAACAGCTGCTTGAGGGCCGGCCGTACCTGCTGGCCGATCACCCGAGCCTGGCCGACGCCGCGCTGCTGCCCCTGATGCGCCAGTTTGCCGGGGTCGAACCGCAGTGGTTCGCCGAGGCGGCTTATCCGCGTGTGCGGAGCTGGCTGGAGGGGTGGTTGGCGTCTGAGCTGTTCAAAGCCGTTATGGCAAAATAGCTATCAACTTCGGCGCGGTAACTGTGGCCCAGTGGGAGCGACGGTGCGGCGACCCCACAGGTTCAGTGCTCACATCTGGATCAGTGGCTGTTCTTGCCACTCAACGCGGCATGAAAATGGGCACTCTGGCGCAGGTACTGCTCGGTATAGCTGTGGGTGGCGGATGCCTTGCTGCTGGTGTCGGCATGGGCATGCGTCGGCAGCACGACCGAGGCGGAAATGGCGGATGCGGCGATGACCGGGAAGAGATTGAAGTTCATGTGGGCTGACCTCGACTGCGGTGGTTTGACGGTGGCCCGCGTGGGCCTTGGGTCAAACTTACGCCGCTGAGGTCAGCCACAGAAATTCATTGCGGTGGTAGGGATTATCACGCCTATCGATAGTCACTCGATAAACTTCAGGTCCGAAGGCGCGTCCTGCGGCAAGGTCTGCACGGTTTCCCCCAGCTTGCCCGTGCGCGGGTCACGGCGCATGACCACGATCTGGTTGCTCTTCTGGTTGGCCACCAGCAGGAACTTGTCGCTGGGGTCGAGGGCGAACTCCCGTGGATGGTCACCCTCCACCGAACGCCGCTGCAGGAACGTCAGCTGGCCGTCGTCCTTGCCCACGCTGAACACCACGATCTCGTTGGCCGTGCCACGATTGCTGACATACAGGAAGCGCCCGTCCGCCGACAAGTGCAATGCGCCCGCCGCCTTCGCTGCGGCATCATTCTGCTCGGTCAGCGGCAGGCGCTGGCGTTCGTGCAACGCATCGTCCTTGACATCGAACATGACCACTTCGGCGCTCATTTCCAGCGTCAGGTAGGCATGCTGCCCCTTGGCATCGAACAACAGGTGACGCGGGCCGCTGCCCGGCGGCAGCTCGACGGACGCTGGTATCGCCGCGCTGAGGGGGCGGTCGACGCTGGCGCCGTCGTAGCGGTAGATGAACACCTTGTCGGCGCCCAGATCGCTGGCATACAGGTGGCTGCCATCGGGCGACAGCACCACTGAATGCACATGGGCACCAGCCTGGCGCTCGGGGTTGACGCCACTGGGCTTGTGCCGCACTTGCTGCACCGCATCCTTGAGCTTGCCGTCCTTGCCCACCGGGATCACAACCAGGCTGCCGCCCGGGTCGGGGGCGACGGCGTAGTTGGCGACGAACAGGTAACGCTGGTCGCGGCTCAGGCTGGCGTGGGTCGGCTCGTCGCCGCGGGTGGCCACCTGGTTGAGCGGGGTGATCTCGCTTTTGCTGCTCACGCTGAAACTGCTGGCATGGCCCTGCGGCGTTTCGTTGACCACGAACAACTGCCGCTGGTCGGCCGAGAGTACCAGCCACGAAGGGCTGACGGTCTTGACCACCTGCTGCGGCGCAGGGTTGATACGGCCGGCCTCGCTGTCGAACGCGTAGCGGTAGATGCCTTGGCTCGCGCCATCGGTGTAACTGCCCACCAAAAGGGTGGCAGCCTGGGTATTGAGGGTTAGCGTCATGAGGCTAGCGGTCAGCAGGCTCGTCCAGGTCCGGTTCATCGTTGTCTTCATCCGGGGCGCGAAAGGCACTCATACAGACTAGACGATGCTGGCCCTGGGCATCATCCAGTTGCCATTCATCACCTGCGGCGGTGGCGGCGGCGACCTGGTCGGTGGTAAAGGCCCAGCGGCGCAGCTGGCGGCCGTCCATGCATTCGACCGTGAGGCCGGTGTCGTCGAAGGTGAAATCGAAGGCGTGCAGGCCATCGATCAGCAGCATGTCGCAGGATGCAAGGGCGGTGGCGAGGGAGGACATGGGGGTACCAATTGGAAATGAGCCGGCATTATAGCCCTGGGGCTGCTTTGCAGCCCATCACCGGCAAGCCAGCGCCTACAAATCCCAATGCTTGCGCCGTACCTGTAGGAGCTGGCTTGCCGGCGATGGGCCGCAAAGCGGCCCCAACCCATCAATGGGCAAATATCGACCCGCCCTCCTTGCCCACCATCTTCTCGGGTTTGATCAGGAACCGCGCCAGCGCCGGCAGCAACCACAGCGCCCCGAACATGTTCCACAACAGCATGAAGGTCAGCATCAGGCCCATGTCGGCCTGGAACTTGATTGCCGAGAAGATCCAGGTGCACACACCGATCGCCAGGCACAGGCCGGTGAACAGCACTGCTTTACCGGTCGAGCGCAGGGTCTGGTAATAGGCCTCCTGCAACGGCAGGCCGGCGCGCAGGAAGCTTTCCAGGCGGCTGTAGATGTAGATGCCGTAATCCACGCCGATGCCCACGCCCAGGGCCACCACCGGCAAGGTGGCGACCTTGACGCCGATGCCCATGAACGCCATCAGCGCATTGCCCAGCACCGATGTCAGCACCAGCGGCAGGACGATACACAGGGTGGCGGCAAACGAGCGGAAGGTGATCATGCACATCACCGCCACGCACAAGTACACCAGCACCAGGATGGTCAGTTCGGCCGACTTGATCACCTCGTTGGTGGCCGCCTCGATCCCGGCGTTACCCGCCGCCAGCAAAAACTGCAGGCCCTCCTTGTTGTGGCTGTCGGCAAACGCCTTGGCGGCGCTGGTGACGCGCTCCAGGGTTTCGGCCTTGTGGTCGTTGAGGAACACCAGCACCGGCGCCAGCGAGCAGTCCGCGTTGTACAGCCCATCGGCACGGGCGATGGAGTTGTTGAGGATGTCCGGGTTGCGCGAGAGGGTTTCCCATTTCAGGCTCCCCTCGTTCATGCCCTTGATCACCTGCTTGGACACGGTCACCAGGGAGATCGCCGACTGCACGCCCGGGGTGTTCTGCATGGTCCACATCAGCTCGTCGATCGGCGCCATGGTCGAGTGGATCGAGCAGCTCTCTGCCGGCGTCTTGACCATGATCACCAGCACGTCCGAGCTGGTGGAATAGTTGCTGATGATGAAGTTGTTGTCCTGGTTGTAGCGTGAGTCCGGGCGCAGCTCCGGCGCGCCCTGGTCAAGGTCGCCGATCTTCAGGTTCTGGCTGTACCACAGGCCACCGGCGAAGGCGATCAGCGCCAAGGCAATGGAAACCGGCGCCACCTTGGCGCTGGCGAAGTTGGACAGCAGGCGCCAGAACGGGTGCTCGCGGGTTGCGTCCTTCTTGCTGCGCTCGATGGCCTTCTTGCTGATCCCAACGTAGGAAATCGCCACTGGTAGCAGAATCAGGTTGGTGAAGACGATCACCGCCACGCCGATCGAGGCCCCGATGGCCAGTTCGCGAATCACACCGATGTCGATGATCAGCAGGGTGATGAACCCCACCGCATCGGCCAGGATGGCGATCATCCCCGGCAGGAACAGCTGACGGAAGGTGCGCCGGGCAGCGGTCAGGGCGTTGTCGGCGTCGCTCGACTGCAGGGCGATACCGTTGATCTTCTGTACCCCATGGGAAATACCGATGGCGAAGATCAGGAACGGCACCAGCATCGAGTACGGGTCCAGCCCGAAGCCTACCGCGTGCATCAGGCCCAGCTGCCAGACCACCGCCACCAGGGTGGTGATGAGCACGGCGATGGTGCTGCGGATGCACCAGGTGAACCAGTACAAGAGGATCCAGGTGATGACCAGCGCCACGCCGAAGAACATCGCCACCATTACCAGGCCGTCGATCAGGTCACCGACCTTCTTGGCGAAGCCGACGATGTGCACCTTCACATTGGGGTTCTGTGCCTGGAACTTGTCGCGGATCTTTTCTTCCAGCAGGTGCGAGAACTGCTGGTAGTCGAGTTTGACCTGTTTGCCGGGGTCGTTCGGGTCGGGGTAGCTTTCCAGCAGTGGAACATCGACGATGCTGGACTTGAAGTTATTGCCCACCAGGCGCCCGACCTGGCCGGACTTGAGCACGTTGTCGCGCAGGGTGTCGAGGCTGTCCTGCGAGCCGTTGTAGGTGTTGGGGATCACCTCGCCGCCAGAGAAGCCCTCCTCGGTGACCTCGCTCCAGCGCACGCTGGGGCTCCACAGTGACTTGAGGCCAGCGCGATCGACGCCGGGAATGTAGAACACCTCGTCATGGACCTGCCGCAAGGTCTCCATGTAGTCCTTGTCGAAGATGTCGCCGTTGACCGCCTCGACCGAAATGCGCACGGTGTTGCCGAGGTTGGCCAGGTCGTTGCGGTGCTCCATCATCTGCTCGATGAACGGATGCTCCAGCGGGATCATCTTCTCGAAACTGGTCGAGGGGCGGATCTGCGTGGCCTGCCAGAACAGGAAGATGCTCACCAGCACGCAGATGGCGATGACCACCGGGCGATTGTTGAAGATCAGGCGTTCCAGCAGCGTGGCCTTGTCCTGGTGATGCGGGTGCATGGTAATGCTCTCTCGGCTGGTCATGGGCGCGCCCCTTCGGCAGTCTGGTCAGCACCCTCGGCGGTGGCCAGGTGCACACCACCCTGCCCCACCAGCAGCAGGCCACCGTTGGCCAGGCCACTGACACCGGCCAGGGCAATGCGGTCGGCACGGTTGTAGACGCTGAAGGTCTGCCCGTCATCGACGCTGCGCAGCACACTGCCGCCATTGCCGACCAATGCCAGGCTGCCATCATCGAGAAGCGTAGCGCTTGCCAGGCCGAATTCGAGGTTACCGCGCGCAGCCTTGAGCTCGATCGGTTGCCAGCTGCCACCGAAGTCGGTGGAACGGAACAGGTTGCCGCGCAGGCCATAGGCCAAGAGCGTGTGTGGCTTGGCGGTGCCGATCACGCCGAACAGCGAGCCCTCGTAGGGGCCTTCGACCTTGGCCCAGCTTTGGCCGTTGTCGCTGGAGCGGAACATGCTGCCCTGCTCGCCGACAATGAACAGGCCCGCCTCCTTGATCACGGCAATGCCGTTGAGGTGCAACTGGTCGGCGTTGTCCAGGCGTTCGGCGCTGTCTTGCCAGTGCTGACCGCCATCGCGGGTTTCCAGCAGAGCGCCATAGGCACCCACGGCAAAACCGTGCTGGGCATCGAGGAAGGTGACGTCGAGCAGCGGGGCTTCGCGGGAAAGGTCTTCAAACTGCTTGCTCCAGGTCGCGCCGCCATCGTTGCTGGCGAGGATCTGTGCATCGTGGCCGACCGCCCAGCCGCGTTTTTCGTCGAGGAAGAACACCGCGGTGAGCAGTTGCCGGGTGGGCACCCGGGCCTGGGTCCAGGTGTTGCCCTGGTCATCGGAGAACAGAATGTGGCCGCGATCGCCTACCACCACCAGGCGTTTGCCGGCATGGGTGGCATCGATCAGCAGGCTTTGGCTGGCCTTGGCCGATTCGGTCGAGTATTCGTCGGCTGCAGCGGCTTGCGCGCTGTCTGCCCACATGCCCAATGCCAGCGCCAGCACCGCGCCAGCCGCCAACGGCCAGGCACCACGCCTGGCCTGCGTCATCACCCGCTCCCTCATGACCATCCCCTGTTGTGTTCTTCTTGGTGGGTCTGTGCGTTGAAAAGCCTGTGTTAGAGGCTTGGTGGGATCGTATCGGGGAAGGCTGAAACATTACAACGAATGGGACGTTATGTTTTGTTAACGCCAAAAAGCTGGGGCCGCTTTGCGGCCCATCGCCGGCAAGCCAGCTCCTACAGGTACAGCGCCGCCCTTGAACTGTGCGCTTTACCTGTGGGAGCTGGCTTGTCGGGATGCCGAACCGCTGCGATGGGCTGCAGCAGCTACGGGGTTTGCCAGGCTTACACCAGGCTCTTGCTCACCACCTCATACACATCACTGGACAGCGCCCCGGAAGCCAGAATCCGCTCCAGCTCACCCTTCATCAGCGCCTGGCGCGCGTCGTCATACTTGCGCCAGCGGGTCAGCGGCGCCAGCTGGCGCGAGGCAATTTGCGGGTTCAGCGCATTCAGCTCGATCACCAGGTCCGCCAGGAAGCGATAGCCGGAACCATCGGCCGCATGGAAGTTGACCAGGTTCTGCCCGGCGAAGGCACCGATCAGCGCCCGCACCTTGTTCGGGTTCTTAAGGGTGAAGGCCGGGTGCTGCATCAGTGCCTTGACCCGCGCCAGCCCGCCCGGCAAGGCGCTGGCCGCCTGCACGCTGAACCACTGGTCCATGACCAGCGGGTTATCCTTGAAGTGCTCGGCGAAGGTTTCCAGGGCCTTGGCGCGTTCGGCCTCGAACGGCGAATTGACCAGCACCGCCAGGGCGGTCAGGCGTTCGGTCATGTTGTCGCACTGGTCGAACTGCTCCAGGGTCGCTTCCAGCACCTGCGGCTTGCCGCTCTGCATCAGGTACGACAGGGCAATGTTCTGCAGGCTGCGACGGGCGAAGTGCTCGGCCGCGGCGACGTAGGGGGTGTTGCGCGACACCTCGCGGTGCGCCTGGTAGCGCGCCCACAGGCCCTCGAACAGCTGCGCGGCGATCTGCTGGCGGGCGAACTCGCGGGCGGCGTGGATGGCGTCGACATCGGCCACCTGGCTGATCTCGGTGAGGTAAGCCTCGCCCGGCAGCGACAGCATCTCGGCAACCATGGCGGCGTCCAGTGACTCGTTGGCCAGAACGGTGCCCAGGGCGGTGATCAGGCGCTGATCGAGTTGCAGCGCTTCGCCACGCTGGTGCTGGCCGATCAGTTCCTGCAGCACTTGTACCGACAGCTGCTGGCCGGCTTCCCAGCGGTTGAAGCCGTCGCTGTCGTGCTGCATGAGGAACATCAGCTGGTCGCGGTCGTACGGGAAGCTGAGCTTCACCGGCGCGCTGAAGCCGCGCAGCAGCGAGGGCAGCGGCTTGGCCTGGATACCTTCGAAGGTGAACGTCTGCTCTGCCTCGGTCACCGACAGTACACGGCTGCGGCCGCCAGCAGCGGCCTCACCGGCCAGGCGCAGCGGCAGGTCGTTGCCGTCGGCATCCAGCAGGCCCAGCTCGACCGGGATCACGAACGGCAGCTTCTCGGCTTTGTCCGGGGTCTGCGGGCAGTGCTGGCGGAAGGTCAGGCTGTAGGTCTGGGCGCCGGCGTCGTAGGTTTCGCTGACGTCCAGGCGCGGCGTGCCGGCCTGGCTGTACCAGCGCTTGAACTGGGTCAGGTCTACACCGTTGGCGTCTTCCATGGCCTTGATGAAGTCGTCGGTGGTCACCGCCTGGCCATCGTGGCGCTCGAAGTACAGGTCGCTGCCCTTGCGGAAGCCCTCGGCGCCCAGCAGGGTGCGGACCATGCGCACCACCTCGGCACCCTTTTCGTACACGGTCAGGGTGTAGAAGTTGGAGATCTCGATGAAGCTGTCCGGGCGCACCGGGTGGGCCATGGGGCCAGCGTCCTCGGCGAACTGATGGGTACGCAGGTAGGCGACGTCCTCGATGCGCTTGACCGTGCGCGAGTTCATGTCGGCGCTGAACTCGGCGTCGCGGAACACCGTGAAGCCTTCCTTGAGCGACAGCTGGAACCAGTCGCGGCAGGTCACGCGGTTGCCCGACCAGTTGTGGAAGTACTCGTGGGCGACCACGCCTTCGACACGCTGGTGGGCGGCGTCGGTCGCGGTTTCGGCGCGGGCCAGCACGCAGCTGGAGTTGAAGATGTTGAGGCCCTTGTTTTCCATGGCGCCCATGTTGAAGTCGTTGACCGCGACGATCATGAAGATGTCGAGGTCGTACTCACGGCCGTAGACTTCTTCGTCCCAGCGCATGGACTTTTTCAGGCTGACCATGGCGTGGTCGCACTTGTCGAGGTTCTCGGGCTCGACATAGATGCGCAGCATCACATCGCGGCCGGACTGGCGCGTGAAGTTGTCTTCCACGCACCACAAGTCACCTGCTACCAGCGCGAACAGGTAGGCCGGCTTCTTGAACGGGTCTTCCCAGGTTGCCCAGTGGCGGCCATCTTCGGCCGGCCCGCTGCCGGTCGGGTTGCCGTTGGACAGCAGCACCGGGTAGCGATGCTGCTCGGCGATCACCGTGGTGGTGAAGGTGCTCATCACGTCCGGGCGGTCGAGGTAATAGGTGATCTTGCGAAAGCCCTCGGCTTCGCACTGGGTGCAGAACATCTTGCCAGACTTGTACAGGCCTTCCAGCGCGGTGTTGCTCTCGGGGTGGATCCTGACGCTGGTGTCGAGGGTGAAGCGCTCGGCCTTGGGGTGCAGGGTCAGGCTGTCGGCTTCGAGCTGATAGTCGCTCGCCTGCAGGTCTTCGTCGTCCAGCGAGGCGCGCAGCAGTTCAAGCTGCTGGCCGTCGAGCACCAGTGGCGGCAGGCCGGCACCGCGTGCCGGGTTGCGACGCATGACCAGTTGCGCATGAACCAGCGTGTGGTCCTCGAACAGCTCGAAGGTCAGGTGCGTTTCGTCGATCAGGTACTCGGGCGCCTGGTAGTCCTTGAGGTAGATCACTTGCGGTTGTTCGGTACGCATGTGCAGGTCCTTTTTACTGGAGCACGGCCAACTGGTAGGCCGTGTACTTGCGAATATTGATCACGCCGGTGTCGAAGATCAGGTACTGGCCCTTGATGCCCAGCAGCGTGCCTTCAACCACCGGGTTCTTGTCGAGGTTGAAGCTGACGATCTTGGTCGGGTAGGCCTCGACCGGGTACTTCATCTGCACCACTTCAGCGTCGGGCAGCGGCTGGATCGCCTGCAGGCCGAAACGCGCCTGCAGTTCACGCAAGCCGTCGGCGCAGGCGTCGAAAATCTGTTCGCGAATGGCAACCAGGTCGAGCACCTCGGCGTCACCCTTGAGCAGCGCACGCCAGTTGGTGCGGTCTGGCACCTGACTGCGCAGCAGGTCTTCGACCAGGCCGGACTGTTGCCGGGTGGCCACGCGCATGATCGGCAGCGCCTGGCTGGCGCCCTGGTCGAGCCAGCGGGTGGGCAGCTGGGTGGCGCGGGTAATGCCGACCTTGATGCCCGACGAGTTGGCCAGGTACACCACATGGTCAGTCATGCAGAACTGCTCGCCCCACGACGGCTCACGGCAGGTGCCGGCCTCGTAGTGGCAGCGTTCGGGGGCCATGATGCACACGTCGCACTGGGCCAGCTTGGTCATGCATGGGTAGCAGTAGCCCTGGCTGAAGCTGGTCTTGGTGCGCTTGCCGCAATGGCTGCAGTGGATGGCACCGAGGTACTCAAGGCGCAGGCGCTGGCCGATCAACGGGTTGACCGGCACCTGCGTGTCATCCAGGCGAAAGCTGTACTGCACCAGCGGTGCTTCCAGGCTTACCGCCATCTTGCTCAAAGAGCCACGAGCGAGTTCGATCAATGTACCGAGTCCGACTTGAACAGAATGTTGGCGATCGGCGCAGACTTCGACGCGCATTCCTGCGGGCCCATGTAACCGGTGCGCTGGTCTTCGGGCAGGTTCTGCATCTCCCAGGCGATCACCGCCTGCAACGACAGCTCCTTCTGCTCGGGGGTGAGCTTGCGGCCGTCGGACCATTTGCCGATTTCCACGGCCGTTTTCAGGCTTTGGTAGATTTCCGGGGTGATGTTTTCGATCATTTGCGCGAACGTGGACATAGCGTCTCCTAAATCAAGCGGACAGTTTACGCCGGGCCACCATTCCACCCAAGAGGCCCGTCAGGCATCCGATGAGCAGCCCGCCGACATGGGCGGCATTGGCGATCTGGCCGAAACCGAGCTGGCCGACCACGCCGGTCAGGCAGATGACCAGCCAGATGAGCATCATCACCAGCACACCCTTGGGCAGGTTGAAGTGCGGGTTGGGCGCCAGCCACTGGTACAGCCACACATGGCCGAGCAGGCCGTACAGCACACCGGACAAGCCGCCGAACAGGCTCGGGCCGCTGGTGTAGTGCTGGGCGAGGTTGGACACCAGGCTGAACAGCAGGGTCAGGCCGGCCAGCAGCCACGGGCCCTGGCGCAGTTCGATGCGCTTGCCCAGCTCCCAGTACCACATGCCGTTCATGGCCAGGTGCAGCACGCCGAAGTGCAGCAGCATGGGCGACACCAGGCGCCACCACTGGCCTTCGGCAAGGCCCTGGGCTAGCGGGGTGAAGTGCAGGTATTCGCCCTGCACGCGGTAGTCGAGGAAGGTGAACCAGCTGATGGTGGTGAGGTTGTCGCCCAGGCGGGTGAGGCCGGCGACGATCAAACAGAGGAACAGAATGGCGGCGGTAACCTTGCAGGCGCGGGCCTGCTCGCCCAGCGTCGGCCCTTTCGCGGGCAAGCCCTCTGTCACAGGGTCGCTGACCGCTTCGATGTCGGCGTTGCCGTCGGGGTAGCGCTGGTAGAGTTGAAGGACATCCGCGGCCATGGTTTCCGGGGCCCACAGCACCTGGACTTCGCCCTCCTCGCTGACCCGGTGCGGCACGTGCAGGCGCTGCAGCAGGTGCACGAAGCCACTGAGATCGACCGCAAGCGGCAAGCGCATCACTTCGACGATATTCATTGATTGCCCTGCGGTCGGTCGACGTCGACCCACACGAATTTGTGCGGGTCTAACCGGGTTTCATCATCCAGCCGATAGGCCACCATCTTGCCGTACAGCACCGCGCTGTAGTCCAGGCAGGCCAGGTTGCCGCGGATTGGCGCCGGGCGGCCGCTGCGCCAGTAATGGCCAACGAACAGCAGTGGCTCATCCTCGGCGTAGCGTAGCAACGCGTTCTTTTCGGTGTGGCTGAGCGGCGTGCGGGCCACCTCGTCAGGCAGCGCGTCGGGCTGGAAGACGATGTCGCCGTAGGTTTTCGGGTCTTCTTCCCAAAACTTGGTGCGGAAGAAGGCGCGGGTCAGGCCATCGCCACCGGTCAGCGTCAGGCCGTCCGGCAAGCGCATGTCGGTGCCGCGCAACAGGCGGTTGCAGACCGTGGAGGCAAAACTGCCGGGCACAGCCGATGCCTGGATGAAATGTTCATCGATGCGCCCGTCGGGGTACTGCTGGCGCAGCGGGTCGATCAGCCGCGGGTCCCAGCAAGCGTGCACCAGGCGGAACCGCCCGGCGTCGACAAACAGTGGCATGTCGTAGAACCACTGCAGGAAATCGTGCCAGTCGCCAGGGTGGTGGGCGAACTGGGTCAGGGTTTCGTCGATCAGGCGGGCATGGCGCGGCGTGTGCTCGCGCACGTAGGCCTTGCCACTGCCAGGCAGCGCCGGGGTTACCCAACCGAGCGCATTGTACTCGTGGTTGCCCATGATGCAGAACGCCTGGCCGGCCTCGACCATGTCGTGGACGATGTGCAGCGCCTCACGGATGCGCGGGCCGCGGTCGACGATGTCGCCGAGGAACAGGGCCTGGCGCCGTGGGTGGCGCCAGACGCCGCCGATACGCGTGTAACCGAGGGCGTCGAGCAGGCGTTCCAGGGTCAGTGCACAGCCGTGCACGTCACCGATGATGTCGAAACTTCGCGCCGGATCGAGCATCAGTCGTCCCTGCCTCCCAGGCGGCTGCCCCAGCCGAGTTTGGTGCGGCAGACCTCGTAGTAATTGTGGTCCAGTGGGTGGATCAGGCGCAGCTTTTGCGGTTTTTTGCTCACGGTGATGGTGTCGCCGGGCGCGCAGGTGAAGTGGTTCTGGCCGTCACAGGACACTTGCGGGTAGATCTGCAGGTCCTTGGACACCACGATTTTCAGCTCGCTGTTGCCGTCCACCACGATCGGCCGGCCCGACAAGGTATGCGGGTACATCGGCACGATGACGATGGCGTCGAGCTTGGGGTGCATGATCGGGCCACCGGCCGACAGCGCGTAGGCGGTCGAACCGGTCGGGGTGGCGACGATCAGGCCGTCGGCCTTCTGGCTGCAGACGAACTGGCCATCGATGTAGATCTCGAACTCGATCATCCGCGTCGATTTGCCCGGGTGCAGCACCACATCGTTGAGCGCATCACCCTGGCCGATGGCCTCGTGGTGGCGACGCACCTCAGCCTGCAGCAGGAAGCGGTTTTCCACCAGGTAGTGGCCGTCGAGCACCTCGGCGACCTTCTCTTCCAGCTCGTCGGGGCGGATATCGGTGAGGAAACCCAGGTTGCCGCGGTTGATCCCCAGCACCGGAATGTTGTGCCGGGCCAGGGCGCGGGCGGCGCCGAGCAGGCTGCCGTCACCGCCGACGACGATGACCAGGTCGCAGACTTCGCCCAGCAGCTTGCGGGTGGAGGTCTGCAGGCCGTGGCCAGGCAGGACTTCGGCGATGGTGTCCTCGAGGATCACGTGCAGGTGGCGCTCGAGGAGGAATTTTTTCAGTCTGCGAATGGTGTCGAGCACCTGCGAGCTGCCAAGGCGGCCGATGATACCGATATTGCGAAATTGCTCCATGGGGCTCCTGCGAGGCTCTGCGGCGGGTGACTATGCGCCGATTATGGCGAAACGACCGGGCAGCGGCAAACCGGCTATGCTCGCAGCATGATGCCTTTTGCCGAACTCCACGACCTGCCCCGCCAGTTGCGCCGCCCTGCCGTGCGCGACCTGGCCTGGACCCTGCTGTCGCCACCGCTGCTCAGCACACCGCCCTGCCCCCAGCGCCATCCGCTGGCGGGGAGCGCCTGGGCGGCGGACCCACAACGGTTGAAGGCCTGGTTACTGCACCTTGATAACGACGACCAACCCCTGCGTGAGCGGCTGGCAACCCTCACCAGCCGACGCCTGGGGCTGTACTACGAAGGTCTGTGGCAGTTCGCCCTGGGCCAGGCGCCCGGTGTCGAGCTGCTGTCGGCCAACCTGGCAATCCGCACGGGCGGGCGAACGCTGGGCGAGTTGGACATCCTGCTGCGCGATGCCGACGGCACCCATCACCTGGAGCTTGCCATCAAGCTGTACTTGGGGCCAGTCAAAGGTCAAGGCCATGATCCCGGCCAATGGCTCGGGCCGGGTTGCCATGACCGGCTGGGCACCAAGCTTGCGCACTTGGCCGGGCATCAGTTGCCCATGTCGAGTGATGCGCAGAGCCGCGAGGCGCTGGCCGGGCTTGGCATTCATGAGCTTCAGGCGCACGTGTGGCTGGGGGGTTACCTGTTCTACCCGTCGCCGGGGCATGCCGACCCGCCCGAAGGGGCAAATCCGCTGCACCTGCGCGGGCGCTGGGTACGGCGGCGGGATTGGCCGGTGGCCGCCGGCGAACGCTGGCAGCCGCTGCCCCGCCACGCCTGGCTGGCACCGGCACGGGTTGAAGCGGATGTGTGCTGGGCGCCACAGCAGTTCGCCACCTGGTTGCAATCGCTAGAGCCACAAGCACCGGCGCAGATGCTGGTCAGGCTGGAAGCCGAAGATGACGGCGCCTGGCACGAAGCGGAGCGAGTGTTTCTGGTCGCCGATCAGTGGCCGATACCGACCTAGCGCAATGCGTCCGCTCGATCAGCCGTTAGAGTTAGCAGTGAGCGCCGCCAAGAGCGCTACCATCGACCTGATGACGAGGACCCACCATGGTTTCAACCACCCCCGCGCCCCGTTACGCGCGCCTTTCCATCGCCCTGCACTGGCTGATGCTGGTGCTGCTGGCGGCCGTGTACGCCTGCATCGAATTTCGTGGCCTGTTCCCCAAGGACAGCGCCGAACGTAACCTGATGAAAGACCTGCACTTCATGCTTGGCCTGACGGTATTCGTGCTGGTCTGGCTGCGCCTGGCCGTGCGCCTGAGCCGCCCCACCCCGCCCATCCTGCCCAAGCCACCGGCCTGGCAGACCGGCCTCGCGCACCTGATGCACCTGGCGCTGTACCTGCTGATGATCGGCTTGCCGCTGGCCGGCTGGCTGATCCTCAGTGCCGCCGACAAGCCGGTGCCCTTCTATGGCCTGGAACTGCCGCACCTGATCGGCGCGGACCCGGACCTTGCGAAGTTCATCAAGGGCTGGCATGAGCGGGTGGCCACCTGGGGTTACTGGCTGATCGGCCTGCATGCGCTGGCAGGGCTCTACCACCACTACGTGCAACGTGACAACACGCTGCTGCGCATGCTGCCCTACAAATAACCACGGCGGCCCTGCAGGCCGCCGGTGTGAAGGAAGATCAGCCGGGTGCCAGCAGCAAACAGCCCGGCCTGGGCCTGCTCACGCAGTGCCAGCAGGGCCTTGCCGGTGTAAAGCGCCTCCAGGGGAATGCCTGTGTGGCGCTCGGTTTCATCGATGAATGCCAGCAACTCATCATCTAACCTGGCAAAACCGCCGCGGCTAGCATCATGGAGCTGGTAACCGCGCGTACCGGCCAGCTCCGCCACCACTTCCGGCACACCATGACCCAATGGCACGGCCAGGGCGCCATGCACCACATGCCGCCCCGCTTCGGCCAGCACCAGGCCAGCCAAGGTCGTACCGGTACCGGCGGGCAGCCACCAGGCGTGATAATCCGGCCAACCCAGCGCGGCCAGTTGCAACCTGGCTTGCTCGACGATCAGCGCGCAGCCCAGTGCCCCCTGCAGCCCACCCCCGCCTTCGGGGATGCAGTGCCAGCCGGGGTACCGCGCCTGCCAAGGCGACCAGAAACCGGGCTGGTGACGGGCACGGTAGCCGCCATGGCCGAGCCAGTGCAGCTCCATGCCCAGCGCCTGCAGGTCACGCACGGTGGGTGTGTCCTGGGCATGGCCGCGCAACAGTCCTGCGGTTGCGAAACCGAAGCGCTTGCCGGCAGCGGCCAGGGCATGCAGGTGGTTGGAGTGGTTGCCACCCAGGCTGATCAGCCCCGGCGCGCGTGCTTCACGGGCTTGCAGCAGGTGGTGGCGCAGCTTGAACCACTTGTTGCCACTGATGAGTGGGTCAACCAGGTCCAGGCGCAGGATGGCAGCTTCAATGTTGGCGCTTTCCAGCCATGGCAGGCGCATAGGCTGAAGTGGGGCATGGGGAAGGTCGAGGAAACAGCTGGACATGGATCGGCGCCTGATGCGAGGGCATCAGTCTATCAGTGAAAACCCGGGGCCGCAGAGCGGCCCGGGTCTTCTATGTCAAAGCTCGGCAGCCAACCGCGAGCCCTGATTGATCGCCCGCTTGGCATCCAGCTCCGCCGCCACATCGGCACCGCCGATCAGGTGCACCGACTGCCCCGCCGCCACCAGGCCGTCGTGCAGCTCACGCAGCGGCTCCTGCCCGGCGCAGATCACCACATTGTCCACCGCCAGCACTTGCGGCTCGCCATCGCCTACACGGATGTGCAAGCCAGCATCATCGATCGCCAGATACTCGACGCTGTTGAGCATCTGCACCTGCTTGTTCTTCAACCCGGTGCGGTGGATCCAGCCGGTGGTCTTGCCCAAGCCGTCGCCGACCTTGGACGCCTTGCGCTGCAGCAGGTACACCTGCCGGGCCGGCGCATGCGGTGCGGCCTTGATGCCCGCCACACCGCCACGCGCTTCAAGATCAATATCGATGCCCCACTCCTTCCAGAACGCCTCGCGGTCCTGGCTGCTGGCCACGCCTTGATGCACCAGGTATTCGCAGACATCGAAGCCGATCCCGCCCGCGCCGATCACTGCAACCGCTTCACCTACCGCTTTGCGCTGCAGCAGCACGTCCAGGTAGCTGAGCACCTTGGCGTGCTCCACACCCGGAATCGCCGGGGTGCGCGGCGCGATGCCGGTGGCCAGGATGACCTCGTCGAAAGCACCTGCCAACAACGCCTGCACGTCCACGCGGGTGTTCAGGCGCAGGTCGACGCCGGTACTCTTCACCTTGTTGCCGAAGTAACGCAGGGTCTCGAAGAATTCCTCCTTGCCCGGCACCCGTTTGGCCACGTTGAACTGCCCGCCGATCTCGCTCGCACTGTCGAACAGGGTTACCGCGTGGCCACGCTCGGCAGCCACTGTGGCCGCCGCCAAGCCGGCCGGGCCGGCACCGACTACGGCAATGCGCTTCACCGTGCGCACTGGCAGGTAATTGAGTTCGGTCTCGTGACAGGCGCGCGGGTTGACCAGGCAGCTAGTGAGCTTCCCGCCGAAGGTGTGGTCCAGGCAGGCCTGGTTGCAGCCGATGCAGGTATTGATCTGGTCGCTGCGCCCTTCAGCCGCCTTATTGACGAAGTCCGGGTCGGCCAGGAACGGCCGGGCCATCGAGACCATGTCGGCATCGCCCTCGGCCAGTACCGCTTCGGCCACTTCCGGGGTGTTGATGCGGTTGGTGGTGATCAGCGGAATGCTCACCGCACCCCGCAGCTTGGCGGTGACTTTGCTGAACGCCGCGCGGGGCACCTTGGTGGCGATGGTCGGGATGCGCGCCTCGTGCCAGCCGATGCCGGTGTTGATGAGCGTGGCACCCGCCCGCTCGATGGCCTTGGCCAGCTGTTCGATTTCGTCCCAGCTGCTGCCGCCCTCGACCAGGTCGAGCATCGACAGGCGGAAGATGATGATGAAATTCGGGCCTACGGCGTCGCGCACCCGGCTGACGATGTCCACGGCCAGGCGCATACGATTTTCGTAGCTACCACCCCAGCGGTCGGTACGGTGGTTGGTGTGGGCGGCGAGGAACTGGTTGATGAAGTAGCCTTCCGAACCCATGATCTCGACGCCGTCATAGCCGGCGCGCTGAGCCAGCACGGCGCAATTGACGAAATCGGCGATCTGCTTCTCGATGCCCGCTTCGTCCAGTTCCTTGGGTTTGAACGGGTTGATCGGCGCCTGGATGGCGCTGGGCGCCACTTGGCGCGGGCTGTAGGCGTAGCGCCCGGCATGCAGAATCTGCAGGCAGATCTTGCCGCCGGCAGCATGCACGGCCTCGGTGACGATGCGGTGCTTGTCGGCCTCCTCCTCGGTGCTCAGCTTGGCCGCACCGGAATACACGCCGCCTTCGTCGTTAGGCGCGATACCCCCTGTGACCATCAGGCCGACGCCTCCACGGGCCCGCTCGGCAAAGTACGCCGCCATGCGCTCGAAACCGCCGGGGCGCTCCTCGAGGCCGGTGTGCATCGAACCCATCAAGGTGCGATTGCGCAGGGTGGTGAAGCCCAGGTCGAGCGGGGCCAGCAAGTGTCGATAGCGGTCGGCAGCCATGGAACGGTTCCCCATGTGGCGTGATCACGGAATGCGGGTGCCTCAACGGGCCCCGTCGTTTGTCTGTCTGCGACATTAAACAGCCGTTTGAATCGGCTCAATGATCGAAACTGACAAGTTACTGATCCTAGTGCACGCGGCGCCCTACCATTTTTGCCAGTTGATGAATTGGCCGGCGTCTTCATAATCAAGACGAATAAATGTCTCCCTCAGTCTACGAGCACCAGACATGAATAGATCGCCAAAGCACTCTCTCTTTTTCTACAAAGATGACAAGCTCGTTACCAGGCTGCAGGGTGACGAGCCTTGCAGCCTGTTGCGCATGGGTGACATTACGCTGGCAGAGCGCACCGTCAAAGGTACGGCCTCTACCCTGCTTACATCCGATATTAAGGGCTCCACCTTCGGCACCGAGCAGGCCAATGCAAACCATAGCCATGCCTACACGCCTTATGGTTTCTGCGCAGAACTCTATTCACTGCTCGGCTTCAATGGTGAGTACTTTGACAGGGTGCTGGGTGGCTATCTGCCCCACAGCTATCGTATTTACGATTCCCGATTGATGCGGTTTCACTCACCTGATGACCTAAGTCCTTTTCTGAAAGGTGGCCTGAATCCTTACACGTTCTGCTCAGGCGACCCCATTAATTATACTGACCCGACCGGCCACACCCAAATACCCAATATTCATTCCGCTGTCTACGTAAAAACCGTAAAGACCAAGTTTTCCGTACCACCCCCTGGACAAGAAGAACCTGTAATCACCAGAAAAATACAAAACGTTGTGGTATTCAACGTTAATACAGATAAATCTGGAAATAGGCTCGTACCGGTCGTGGAACATAAATATCCCGAATTTAAACATAACCTAGACTTCATCACTTTATCGAAGAAAATAAAAGAAACACCCCACGGCCAAAAAACCCTGACTGACGAGCATGCACAGGCCGTGGTAAAAAATCTTGAAAGCAATGGTCGCTTAAGCGGAGGCTATCGCACTCCTTCTCCCGACGCATTAATTCAGGCCGCGCAGCATACCAACGCTTACATTATAGCCAGCAGTGAAAGATTAGTAACACGAGCGCTAGACCCGAATGATGGATCCGCTAGCATAAGAGGCATACTATACAGGCGCCCATAGAAATTCACGTCGCCACCATATAAACATATATTTCAACCCCTGCTTTCAAATCAAGCCAGGAGATCAGACGCCGCCCTTTTTTCACTACCGCATGTATGCTAAGTTCAGGCCTCAGCTTTAGATAAAAACCAAAGCCTCATGCGAAAACTCCTGGCAAGCGCCCTGGCGCTGGCAATGATTGCCGCCCTGTGCGGCTACGGCTTCTGGACCCAACAGCGCCCAGAAGGCCATTACCTGTCCGACCTGCGTGTGGAACTGGCGCTCAACCATGGCGTGCCCGGCGAACGGGGCAACCTGCTGGGCGTCGAGCCACTGCTCTACCCCAATGACTACCAGAACCTGCAGCACCTGCATCGCAAGCTCTCGGCATACCTGCAACAAGCCCGTGCCCAGGGCCTGGTCGGCCCGCGCACCGTGGTGGTGTTGCCCGAACACATCGGCACCTGGCTATGGGCGCGTGGCGAGAAGAACGAGCTGTATCAGGTCACCCACAGCCGGGAGGCCGAGCAATGGCTGGAGCTGAGCAACCCGCTGCGCTATGGCCTGGCCATGTTACGGGCCAGCGGCGATGACCGCCGGGCCGACGCGCACCTGCGCATGAAGGCCCAGCAGATGGCCAGCGATTACCAGCAGCTGTTCGGCGGCCTGGCCAAAGAGTTCGGCGTGACCCTGGTGGCCGGCTCGATCGTGCTGCCTGCCCCGTACGTGGAAAAAGGTGTGCTGCACGCAGGCAGCGGCCCGCTGTTCAACAGCAGTATGGTATTTGCCAGCGATGGCTCACTGCTCGGCCAACCACAGCGCCAGCAGTATCCCGACAGCGAGGTGCGGCGTTACATCCACCATGGCAGGCATTTCCCGCTTCAGGTCTTGCAGACCCCAGCCGGCCGCCTTGGCGTGCTGATCGGCAGCGACAGTTGGTACCCGGAAAACCAACGCCAACTGGAACAACAACAGGTACAACTGATCGCCAACCCGGTGTTTCTCAGCGGCAAAGGCAGCTGGGAAGCTCCCTGGCGCGGCAACCGACATCAGGACGCCGCCGCCGAGCTTGCCCTGCAACGCGGCGAAGTCAGCGAACAGACCGCCTGGCAACGCCTGACCCAAGCTGCTGGCAACGGCGTCAGCAGCATGAGCGTATTCATGCGTGGGCAGTTCTGGGAGCAGGCCAGCGACGGCCAGGGTTTTGCCCATCAGGCAGGCGAACTGCTTGCGGGGCCGCCCAGCCCCGGCGCCCGCTTGCTGAACGTGTGGCTATAAGCGCATGCCACGCCCACGTGTGCGCCTGGGCGACCTGTCGGTAGGCTTCGTCCAGCCCTTGGCCGAGGCCTTGCTCGGCCTGGGCCACGACCCACAGCCACTGCTGCACCGCTACGGGCTTGACGCCACGCGCCTGGCCGAAGCTGGCGCGCGCTTGTCGATCCCCCGCTATATGCACCTTGGGCATGCCGCCATCGCACAGTGTGGCGAGCCCGCGCTTGGCCTGCACATGGGGCGCCTCAGCCGGCTGGCCCAGGCCGGCCTGGCAGGCGTTACGGCGGCCCAGGCCCCAACGCTTGGCGAAGCCGCACGTACATTGCTGCGGTTCGAGCCGCTGTATGCCGCCAACTACCGTGGCCATTCACGCTTTGAGGAAGATGCCCACGGGGCGTGGCTGCGCTTCTATTCGATCAGCCCTTACAACGCGTACAACCGTTTCGTCGTCGACTCACTGCTGGCCGGCTGGCTCGCCCAGCTTGCAGCCCTGTCCACCGCACCTTTACAGGCTGAACGCCTGGAAATCGAATTCGAAGCCCCGGACTACGCCGCCCAATACCAGCCCTTGTGCAGCGGCACAGTACAGTTTGGCGCAAACAGCAACCGACTGCGCCTGAGCCGCGCCACGCTGGACCAGGCCAACCCGCAGCACTGCCCAAGCACGTGGCAGCACCTGCTGCAGCTGTGTGAAGCGGAAATGTTGCAACGTACACGGGTACGTAGCCTGGGTGAGCGCATCACCCACTTGCTTGGCCCGCTGCTCAATGGTGGCCGGGACCCCGACCTCGAAGAAGTGGCGCTACGCCTGCAACTGCCCACCTGGACCCTGCGGCGCAAACTGGCAGAAGAAGGTACGCGGTTTCGAGACTTGCTCAATGACACACGGCGCGACCTGGCCGAGGCCTACATCCGCGACACGGAATTGGCCTTTGGCGAGATAGCCTACTTGTTGGGGTTCGCTTCGGCCGAGGCCTTCCAGCGCGCATTCAAACGCTGGACGGGCCTCACACCGGGGGAGTTCCGCCGCAGCCAGCGGCAGGTGGGTTAAAGCTCGGTGGCGTCGTCGGCCGGTTCTGGCGGGTCCAGCTCGTAGGCCTGAAACTCGAGCAGCTCTTCCTGATAGTCATCCATCGCCCTGCGTCCTCTTCACTCATTTATCTTCGTTGGTCATGCCTTCAACCTAAGCAGGCTGGATGAAGAAATGATGACAAGCTCATGAGTGATAAACGTAGCAGGTGCCTTGGAAGTTATCCCCGCTTATCTGTAACAGTGTCTGTACACGCTGACGCCCCTCAAAGCGGCGCAGGTGCTGCCTCGGTTGGCTGCGCATCCTGCTGCACCTCGATCGGTGCCGATTCCGAAGGCGGCGCCACAGGCTGTGAACCCTGGCTGTCATCCACCACCGGCGCAGCTGCGGCTTCACTGGCCGGTACTATCGCCGCAGGGGCAGGGGCAGGTGCAGCGGGGGCCGTTTGCGCTACAGGTGCGCTCACAGGCGCCGCCGATACCTGCTCCGGCAACCCAAGATCAGGCGCCGGCTTTTCCGACTTGGGTGCAGGGGCCTCGACCTTGGCCTTGCTGACCTTCTTCGGCTTGGGCAAGTAACTTTCAACCAAGGCAAAATAGCGTTCATAGAACTGCGGCGCGGTGACCGTTTCGCTGGCAACTTTGACCATCGAATCGTCGCTGGAGCCGATCGGCATCGACACCGACCCCAATATGCCGACACCAAGGCTGGCGGACGTGTTGGACTTCTTGAGTGCGTAGCGGTCCTGCAGCGCGTTGGCGAACATGGTCGAGCGCTGCTCGTCGCCGCTGTCGGGTGCGCAGGTGACGCTGAAGCTGATCTGCAGGTGGTTATCGCTGTTCTGCTGGAAGCTTTTGTTACCCGCGACCTGGCTGGAGCCGCTGCTGGTAATGATGTAACCCTGGCTCAGCAGCGCGCGCCGGGCGGCCTCACACGAACCTGCCTCGCTGACCGGGAAGCTGCGCGAATAAGTGCCCGAATCGTCGAAATTCTCATGTTCATAGATGGCGGCTTTTTTCGAGGAGCAACCGGACACGCCCGCCAGCACCAGGGCCAGCCCGAGCGCACCAAAGACGGATGATCTGGTCATTGCGGATTCCGGGTAAGTCGAGAGGCGTCTATTGTGCATCACAGCGCCCTTGCACTGGAACCGTTCATCAGTGAAGAGTCTGTCAGCATCGTGTAAATCCTGGATGCGCAGGCGCAGAAACGAAAAAAGCGACCCGAAGGTCGCTTTCTCGTTTTGCTTCGAGGCGTTCATGGGGCCTCGAGGCGAAGATGGCGCAGCGGACGGGACTCGAACCCGCGACCCCCGGCGTGACAGGCCGGTATTCTAACCGACTGAACTACCGCTGCGTATCGCTCGGGCTTGCGCCCGGTTGAAACTGGGACCTTCCCTTCCGGCATGGAAGCCTCAGGGCAGGCACAAAAAAAGCGACACGATGATCGCTGTTTTTGTTGCTTCGAGGCGTTCAAGGGGCCTCGAAACGAAGATGGCGCAGCGGACGGGACTCGAACCCGCGACCCCCGGCGTGACAGGCCGGTATTCTAACCGACTGAACTACCGCTGCGTATCGTTCAGGCTTGCGCCCGATTGAAACTGGGATCGCCTCAGGCATGTTTGCCTTCGGCTGCAGATTGGTGCAAAGCACCCCTCTGTTACTGAAAATGGCGCAGCGGACGGGACTCGAACCCGCGACCCCCGGCGTGACAGGCCGGTATTCTAACCGACTGAACTACCGCTGCGCAGTGTGGCTTATCAGGCCTTGTTCCTCTCTGGCTGTCAGCTTCTTACGAAGCTTGCTGCACCAGGAACGCTCAGGAAGTGGTGGGTGATGACGGGATCGAACCGCCGACCCTCTGCTTGTAAGGCAGATGCTCTCCCGGCTGAGCTAATCACCCCCGCGATGTTGCTTGTTGCGTTTGCTTCGCTGAGGCCGCGAAATTTACGCAGGTACCGATGCTAAGTCAATACCCCCATTGAATTTTTTTCAAAAAAAGCAAAAACAGAAAAGGGACCTTTCGGTCCCTTTCCCTTACAGGATCATGCTCAGGTGTAGATCATCTTGCGGGTCATGCCGCCATCGACCACAAACTCCTGGCCGGTGACGAACGCTGCCTGGCGCGACAGCAACCATGACACCATGGCCGCAACGTCTTCCACGGTCCCTACCCTGCCCGTCGGATGCTGGGCATGGTCGGCTTCGGTCAACGGTTCGGCACGGCGCTGGGAAGGGTCACGCGCATCGATCCAGCCTGGGCTTACCGCATTGACGCGGATCTCCGGGCCCAGGCTCATGGCCAGGGCATGAGTCAACGCCACCAGGCCACCCTTGCTGGCCGCGTAGGCCTCGGTGTCTGGCTCGGACTGGCGGGCACGGGTCGAGGTCAGGTTGACGATCGCGCCATTGTGCGCCCGTAGGTACGGCGCACAGTGCTTGGCCAATAACATCGGGCCGTTGAGATTGACCGCCAGCACCCGGTTCCATTGCGCCAGGCTCAGGCTCTCGAGGGTCTGGTTGTGCGGGTTGGCGATGGCCGCATTGCACACCAGCGCATCCAACCGCCCGAACTGCCCAAGCACTTCGGAAACCCCGGCGCTGACCTGGGCTTCGTCAGCGACGTCCATGGTGATGAACCACGCGTTGTCGCCCAGTGCCTTGGCGACCTTGGCGCCGCGCGGGCGGTCGAGGTCGCTGAGCACCACCTGCCAGCCTTCGCAGATCAACCAGGCAGCGATACCCAGGCCAATGCCGCGCGCGGCACCGGTTACCAGGGCTACCCGGCCGTTATGGCCCGGCCCGCCACCTTTCCAGTCGATCACAATGCAGCCAGCCCACGCGCAAGGTCCGCCTGCAGGTCGGCCACGTCTTCCAGGCCAACCGCCACGCGGACCAGGCTGTCGCGAATACCCGCAGCTTCACGCTCCTGCGGCGACAGACGGCCGTGGGAGGTGGTCGCCGGGTGCGCGATGGTGGTCTTGCTGTCACCCAGGTTGGTGGTGATCGAGATCACGCGCGTGGCATCGATAAAGCGCCAGGCGCCCTCTTTGCCACCCTTGACCTCAAAGCTGACCACCGCCCCAAAGCCACTCATCTGGCGCTTGGCCAGCTCGTGCTGCGGGTGGCTTGGCAAGCCGGCGTAATGCACCTTCTCGATTCCGTCCTGCTGCTCCAGCCACGCAGCCAGCTGCTGCGCGCTTTCGCAATGCGCACGCATGCGCAGCTTGAGCGTTTCCAGGCCCTTGGTGAAGATCCACGCATTGAACGGGCTGAGGGTGGGGCCAGCGGTACGCAGGAAACCCACCACTTCTTTCATCTGCTCACTGCGCCCGGCCACCACGCCGCCCATGCAACGGCCCTGGCCGTCGATGAACTTGGTTGCCGAATGGAACACGATGTCGGCACCCAGCTTGAGCGGCTGCTGCAGCGCCGGGGTGCTGAAGCAGTTGTCCACCACCAGCATGGCGCCACGGGCGTGGGCCACTTCGCTGAGGGCGGTGATGTCGACCAGTTCGGCCAGCGGGTTGGATGGCGACTCGACGATCAGCAGCTTGGTATTGGCCTTGATGGCCTTCTCCCAACCCGCCAGGGCGACCAGCGGCACGTAGTCCACCTCGACACCAAAGCGCTTGAAATACTTCTCGAACAGGCTGATGGTCGAACCGAACACGCTCTGCGAGACCAGCACATGGTCACCGGCGCTGCACAGCGACATGACCACGGCGAGGATCGCCGCCATGCCGGTGGAGGTGGCCACAGCCTGCTCGGCACCTTCCATGGCCGCCAGGCGCTCTTCGAAGGCGCGCACGGTCGGGTTGGTGTAACGCGAGTAGACGTTGCCCGGGGTTTCGCCAGCAAAACGCGCGGCCGCATCGGCAGCCGTGCGGAAGACATAGCTGGAGGTCAGAAACAGCGCTTCGCTGTGCTCTGCTTCCGGTGTACGGTTCTGACCGGCGCGCACCGCCAGGGTGTCGAAACCGACACCCTCGAGGTCACTGTCCAGTCGCCCGGCATCCCATTGATCCGTCATGCCGTCACTCCCTGAATCAGTTGTTGTAAAGGTCGATGATCGCGCTGACCGCCTGGGTCTTCACCTTGGCCAGGTCATTACGGGCCTGCTCGATACGGTCGAGGTAGGCTTCGTCGATGTCACCGGTGACATATTCACCATTGAACACCGCGCAATCGAAGTGCTCGATCTTGATCTTGCCGCCACCGACCGAGTCGATCAGGTCCGGCAGGTCCTGATAGATCAGCCAGTCGGCGCCGATCAACTCGGCCACCTGCTCGGTGGTACGGTTGTGGGCGATCAGTTCGTGAGCGCTCGGCATGTCGATGCCGTAGACGTTGGGGTAACGCACCGCAGGGGCCGCGGAGCAGAAGTAGACGTTTTTGGCGCCGGCTTCACGGGCCATCTGGATGATCTGTTTGCAGGTGGTGCCGCGCACGATCGAGTCGTCCACCAGCATCACGTTCTTGCCGCGGAATTCCAGCTCGATGGCGTTGAGCTTCTGGCGGACCGATTTCTTGCGTGCAGCCTGGCCCGGCATGATGAAGGTACGGCCGATGTAGCGGTTCTTGACGAAACCTTCGCGGAACTTGACGCCCAGGCGGTTGGCCAGCTCCAGCGCAGCGGTACGGCTAGTATCCGGGATCGGGATGACCACGTCGATGTCGTGCTCCGGGCGCTCGCGCATGATCTTGTCGGCGAGCTTCTCACCCATGCGCAGACGTGCCTTGTACACCGAGATACCGTCGATGATCGAGTCCGGGCGCGCCAGGTAGACATGTTCGAAGATGCACGGCTGCAGTTTCGGGCTCTGCGCACACTGCTTGGTGTACAGCTGGCCTTCTTCGGTGATGTACACCGCTTCGCCCGGCGCCAGGTCGCGAATCAGGGTGAAACCGAGCACGTCCAGGGCAACGCTTTCCGAGGCGATCATGTACTCGACGCCTTCGTCGGTGTGACGCTGGCCGAACACCACCGGGCGAATGCCGTTGGGGTCGCGGAAACCGACGATACCGTAGCCGGTGACCATCGCGACCACCGCGTAGCCGCCGACGCAGCGGCTGTGCACGTGGGAAACCGCGGCGAACACGTCTTCTTCGGTCGGCTGCAGTTTGCCGCGCACCGCCAGTTCATGGGCGAACACGTTCAGCAGCACTTCCGAGTCGGAATTGGTGTTGACGTGACGCAGGTCGGACTCGTAGATCTCCTTGGCCAGCTGCTCGACGTTGGTCAGGTTGCCGTTGTGCGCCAGGGTGATGCCATATGGCGAGTTGACGTAGAACGGCTGGGCTTCGGCCGAGGTCGAGCTGCCTGCAGTCGGGTAGCGGACGTGGCCGATACCCATGTGGCCTACCAGGCGCTGCATGTGGCGCTGCTGGAAGACATCGCGCACCAGGCCATTATCCTTGCGCAGGAACAACCGGCCGTCGTGGCTGGTCACGATACCGGCAGCGTCCTGGCCGCGGTGCTGGAGGACCGTAAGCGCGTCATACAGCGCCTGATTGACGTTCGACTTACCGACGATACCGACGATGCCACACATGCGACGCAACCCCTACTTTGATGAAACTTGAGTGAATAGCGCTCAAGGCTTTGCAGGCCCAAGCAACTGTTCCTTGAACGGAAGATCAGCCGGAGTGCTGATCATCCCACTGGACATCCACTGGCTGGAGAAACCCAGAATCAGGTTTTTGGACCAGTCAGCGACCAATAGAAATTGTGGTATCAGGCGAGATTCCTGCCACCAGGTATCCTGTTGCACCGGCCCCAGGCTGAGCAAGCCGATGGCCACCACCACCAGCATGGCCCCGCGCGCAGCGCCGAAGGCCATGCCGAGAAAACGGTCGGTGCCAGACAGCCCGGTCACACGGATCAGCTCGCCGACGAGGAAGTTGACCATTGCCCCCACCAGCAGGGTGGCGACGAAAAGAATGGTGCAGCCGGCGATGATGCGCATCGACGGGGTCTGGATATAGCTTTCAAGGTACACCGAGAGCGACCCGCCGAACATCCAGGCGACTGCGCCGGCAATGATCCAGATGAGCAGAGACAAGGCTTCCTTGACGAAGCCGCGCTTGAGACTGATCAGTGTGGAAACGGCGATGATCGCGATGATCGCCCAATCAACCCAGGTAAATGCCACGGTGCTGCCTGCAGACGTTTGAGGCGGCGCATTTTACCAGAGCGCAAGGCTGTGGGTAAGCAGAATGTCAGGTCGTTTGGCAGTGCCTTGTTTGCGCCGCAAGCCCACTCCCACGGGCTTTTCGTGGACTCTGAAGTCAGGAAAACCCGTGGCAGCAACGCAGCGGCGACTCGCCTCAAGCCTCAGCCGCGCTCCGGCTGAAAGCGCACCACGAACCCCTTGAGGTTCTGCTTGCGGTTGATCGCATCGCGCACGCGCTCGGCCTCGGCGCGCTCGATCAACGGCCCGACATAGACCCGGTTCATGCCACCGGCCGAACGGATGTAAGCGTTGTAGCCCTGGCTACGCAGCGTATTCTGCAGACTTTCGGCACCGGCACGATTGGACAGGCTGGCCAGCTGGATCGACCAGCTGACCGGCAAGCCGTTGGCGTCGATCTTCGACGGCGTACCTGCGGTAGCCGCGGGCTTCGCAGCGGGCTGGGTTTCGACCCTCGGCGCCGGGGTTGCCACAGGCGTTTGCGGCTTGGGCTGAACCTGCGCCTGGGTCTGCGGGGAAGGCGCGATTGGCTGGCTTGGCGTGGTGACCGGCGCGGTGGACTCGTTGACTACCACGGGCGGTTGTTCGGGCTGCTGCGGCTCTTGCGGCAGTGTTTGCGGCTCGGGCACGGCAACCGGGTCCACCTTGACCTCAGGCAGCGTCGGCATTGCCGGCGCCTGCGGGGCTTCGACGCGCACCTGGCGCATCTCGTCCTCGCGGGTGAACAGCATGGGCAGGAAGATCACCGCCAGCGCCACCAGCACCAACGCACCCACCATGCGCTGTTTCATCCCTTTGTCCAGCACTGCCATCTACTCACCCCTCCAGGGCCTGCCGCCCCAGCCATTCCAGGGCCTCGGCGACACAGAAAAACGAACCGAACAGCAAGATCTGGTCACCTGCCGTTGCCTGCGCGCATTGCCCCTCAAGGGCTGCGTCGACACTGGCATAAGACTTCACCGCAACGCCGAGGTTCGTCAAGGCGCCGGCAAGCTCGGCGGCCGGACGGCTGCGAGGTGTTTGCAGAGGCGCTACCGCCCACTCATCCACCAGCCCCTGCAGGGGCTCAAGAACGCCACTCAGGTCCTTGTCGGCGAGCAGGCCGAACACCGCCAGGCGGCGACCCTTGAGCGGCCGCGCCGACAGGCGACGGGCAAGGTATTCTGCGGCGTGTGGGTTATGCCCCACATCCAGCAGCAGTTCTACACGCTTGCCTTGCCAGTTGACCATACGGCGGTCCAGACGCCCGGTGATGCGGGTATCGAGCAACGCCTGGCGAATTTGCCCGGCATCCCAAGGCAGGCCCATCAACAGGTAAGCCTGCAGGGCCAGGGTGGCGTTTTCCATCGGCAGGTCGAGCAACGGCAGATCGCGAAGCTCTACCTGCACACCCTCGGCGGTGGTTCCACGCCAGTGCCAGACGCTTTCGGCGTTGGTCAGGTCGAAATCGCGACCCCGCAAAAACAGCGGCGCCGCCAGCTCGAGCGCCTTGTCCAGCAGCGGTTGCGGCGGATCCAGGTCACCGCACAGCGCCGGCTTGCCCTGGCGGAAGATGCCAGCCTTCTCGAAAGCCACCAACTCACGGGTATCACCCAGGTAATCGACATGGTCGACGCCGATGCTGGTGACCAGCGCCAGGTCGGCATCGACTACGTTCACGGTATCCAGACGACCACCGAGGCCCACTTCAAGCACCACGGCATCGAGCCCGGAGCGATGGAACAGCCAGAAGGCCGCCAGGGTGCCCATTTCGAAGTAGGTCAGGGAAATGTCGCCCCGCGCCGCCTCGACCGCGGCGAAGGCTTCGCACAGCTGCGCATCGCTAGCCTCTTGGCCGTCGATCAGCACCCGTTCGTTATAGCGCAGCAGGTGTGGCGAGCTGTACACGCCAACCTTCAGGCCCTGGGCGCGCAGCATCGACGCCACGAAGGCGCAGGTCGAACCTTTGCCGTTGGTGCCAGTAACCGTGACCACGCGCGGCGCCAGCTTGCCCAGCGCCAGCTGGGCAAGCACCTTTTGCGAACGTTCCAGCCCCATGTCGATGGCCGACGGGTGCAGTTGTTCGAGGTAGGCGAGCCATTCGCCCAAGGTTCTTCCTTTCATCACGCGACCGCAGCGGCCTCACGTGCCTGCTCTGGCGTTTCCTGGCCAGTCATCTGCGCCAGCAGGCGGGCCAGACGCGGACGCAGTTCACCACGCGAGATGATCAGGTCGATGGCACCGTGCTCCAGCAGGAATTCGCTGCGCTGGAAACCTTCCGGCAGTTTTTCGCGAACGGTTTGCTCGATCACACGCGGGCCGGCAAAGCCGATCAGCGCCTTCGGCTCACCCACGATCACGTCGCCGAGCATTGCCAGGCTGGCAGAAACACCACCGTAGACCGGGTCGGTCAGCACGGAGATGAACGGGATGCCTTCTTCACGCAGGCGCGCCAGCACCGCCGAAGTCTTGGCCATCTGCATCAGCGAAATCAGTGCTTCCTGCATACGCGCACCACCGGAAGCCGAGAAGCAGATCATCGGGCAGCGGTTTTCCAGGGCGTAGTTGGCGGCGCGAACGAAACGCTCACCGACGATGGCGCCCATCGAGCCACCCATGAACGAGAATTCGAAGGCGCTGACCACGATCGGCATGCCCATCAGGGTGCCGCTCATGGAGATCAGGGCGTCTTTTTCGCCGGTCTGCTTCTGGGCGCCGGTCAGGCGGTCCTTGTACTTCTTGCCGTCACGGAACTTCAAGCGGTCGACCGGCTCCAGCTCGGCGCCCAGTTCGGCACGGCCTTCGGCGTCGAGGAAGATGTCGATACGCGCACGTGCGCCAATGCGCATGTGGTGGTTGCACTTGGGGCAGACATCCAGGGTCTTTTCCAGCTCCGGACGATACAGCACGGCCTCGCAGGCTGGGCACTTGTGCCACAGGCCTTCTGGCACCGAGCTCTTCTTCACCTCGGAACGCATGATCGAAGGGATCAGTTTGTCGACTAACCAGTTGCTCATGCTCTATTTCTCCAGTATTGACGGGCGGGGACCGGTCTGGCCGGCCATGCCCTGCCCTTTGAGCTCAAATTCTTCTATGAAACGATGACGGCTCGGCCACAGGGGCTGCCTGTGTACCGCGCGGCCTTCAATGTGTGCGTCGGCTGCCCGGCATGCCGGCAGCCACCCCGCAGGGCTGCGATAGCTATGGACGATGGCGCGCAGCCAGCCGTCACATCTGGCATCACGCCTGTTTTACCGCTTGCATGAACGCTTCGATCTTCGCTGCGCTCTTGATGCCTTTTGCCTGCTCGACACCACCACTGACATCCACCGCGTACGGCCGCACCTGGGCGATGGCCTGGCCGACGTTGTCAGCCGACAACCCGCCGGCAAGAATGATCGGCTTGCTCAGCCGTGCCGGCACCAACGACCAGTCGAACGCCTCGCCGGTACCACCAGGCACGCCGGCGACATAGGTGTCGAGCAGGATGCCCCGGGCACCGGAATAAAGCTGGCAAGCGGCCTCGAGGTCGTCGCCCGGGCGCACCCGCAGCGCTTTGATCCAGGGCCGGTGATAGCCCTCGCAATCGGCCGGGGTTTCATCGCCGTGGAACTGTAGCAGGTCCAGCGGCACCACCTCGAGGATCTCGTTGAGCTCGCAACGCGAGGCGTTGACGAACAGGCCTACAGTGGTCACGAACGGTGGCAGCTCGGCGATGATCGCCCGCGCCTGGCGCACGTCAACGGCACGCGGGCTCTTGGCATAGAAAACGAAGCCGATGGCATCGGCACCCGCCTCGGCGGCGGCCAGTGCGTCTTCGATGCGGGTAATCCCGCAGATCTTGCTGCGAACGTTGCTCATGGACTGCAAACCTTGAGAGACCGTGAAAGTGCCCGATGGTAGCAAAAGCCTTTTGGCCCGTCAGTCGGCCAACGCCTCATAGCCGGTCAGAAAGTGTGGCCCAATATAACGCCGGGGCAGTTGGAACTCCTCCGGGTATTCCACCTGCACCAGGTACAGGCCGTACGGGTGCGCCGTCACACCGCCTTCGCGGCGGTTGCGCCCTTCCAGCACCTCACGGGCCCAGGACGCCGGGCGTTCGCCGGCACCGATGGTCATCAGCACCCCGGCAATGTTGCGCACCATATGGTGCAGGAACGCCGTGGCGCGCACGTCCAGTACGATCATCTGGCCGTGGCGGGTAACGCGCAGGTGATGGATATGCTTGACCGGCGACTTGGCCTGGCACTGGCTGGCGCGGAAGGCACTGAAGTCATGGGTACCGAGCAGGTACTGCGCAGCCTGCGCCATGCGCTCGACATCCAGCGGGCGGTGGTTCCAGGTCACCTCCTCGGCCAGGTGCGCCGGGCGGATCGGGTCGTTGTAGATGACATAGCGGTAGCGCCGGGCGGTGGCCTTGAAGCGGGCATGGAAGTCCGCCGGCATCGGCCGCGACCAGACCACACTGATGTCGTGGGGCAGGTTGAAGTTGGTACCGAGGGTCCAGGCACGCTCGTCGCGAACGGCGCGGGTATCGAAATGCACCACCTGCCCGCAGCCGTGCACACCCGCATCGGTACGCCCCGCGCAGAGTACGGAGATGGGCTCGTTGGCGACTTTCGACAGGGCCTGCTCCAGCGCCTGCTGGACACTCGGCACGCCACTGGCCTGGCGTTGCCAGCCGCGATAGCGCGAGCCTTTGTATTCCACCCCCAGGGCAATGCGAGTGAAGCCTGCGGCGGCCGATTCGGAGGCAGCGGTGTCGATGATGTCCAAGAGCATGAAACCTGTGGGGAATACGGATTGGCGGGGATTATAACGACAACGGCAGCCTTGTTGGGCTGCCGTTGGTTATTGCGCTGTCAGCCTCAGACCAGCCGCGAGAGCATGTCCTCGGCTTCCTGGCGCTGGGTGTCGTCGCCATCCTTGACCACTTCGTCGAGGATATCGCGCGCACCCTGGTGGTCACCCATGTCGATGTAGGCACGCGCCAGGTCGAGCTTGGTGGCCACTTCATCGCTACCGGAGAAAAAGTCGAAGTCCAGGTCGTCCAGAGGTTCTGGCTCCTGCGCTGCGTCTTCGGCGCTGAAGTGCGGCTCCAGCGACGGCGACTCCAGGCTCTGCGACAGCTTGTCCAGCTCGGCGTTGACGTCGTTCAGTTCCGAAGCAAAGTTCTGGGCGGCCGGCGACTGGTCATCCAGCGACAACGACAGGTCGAAGTCTTCCGGCATTTCCAGTTCGGAAATCGGATCGAACTCCGGAATGGAATCGAATGCTGCCAATTCGGCGGCAACGTCTACTGGCGTTTCGTCAACAGCCTCGGTGACGCTGGGCTCGCCGATGTCCAGATCGAAGTCTGCCAGGTCGCCCACGCTCTGCGGCTCGGCCTGAGCCTGCGCCAGCAAGGCCTCGAAATCGGCATCGGCGTCGGACTCCACGGCGCTTGCCGGGGCAACCGGCTCGATACCCGCCTGCAGCTCCATCAGATCGGCGTCATCCAGCACAGGCGGCTCGGTAGCGCTCATCGGCTCCTCGTCGCCAAGGCTCAGGTCGAAGGCACTGTCCAGGTCGCTGTCGTCGAGGGCCGGCGTTTCCACGACGGCCTCGGCAGGCACTTCGTCAAGCTCAGGTGCCATGACAGGCTCGGCCCCGGTGACGGCCTCCTCTGGCTGTGGCTCAGCCTCGGGCTCGGACTCAGCTGCGAACTGCGCCGACGCTTCAGGCTGATCGTCCAGCAAATCCTGTACGTACTGCTCGTCCAGTTCGGCGGCCAGCGCAGCAGCCCCAAGGCCCGCCGCAGCGACGCCAAGCATGGCTGGGTAACGCGCCTTGAGCCCGTCGACCTGCGCGGTGTTCGCTTCGTTGCCGGGGAGCTTGCGCTCCTGCTCCACGAAAGCGCTGTGATCACCCTGGCGCGCATAAACTTCCATCAGTTTCAGGCGCAGGCTGTCCTGCTCAGGCTGCGCCGCGACTGCGGTTTCCAGCAGGTCGGCGGCGTGGTTCAGCCGGCCATTGGCCAGGCAGTGATCGACTTCAGCCAGCAGCTCGGCGTTCGGGTCTTGGGCAACGACTGGCACTGCCTCCGCGGCGTCTGGCGTGGCCGATTTTTCGGCGGCAACCGCTGCTGCAGCCGAAGCGGCTACCACGGCCGGCGACAACGTGTCGCCAGGCGCCGGCGTATCCAGTTCGTCGAAGCTGCCTGCAGGCAGGTCAAGGTCGGGGTTGCGCTCCTCCTCGGCCAGCGCTCGCGCCATGCGCAGGTGCTTTTCGGCTTCCTGCTGGGCCTTGCGCTTGCGTGCCAGCAGCAACAGCAGCAGCAACAGCACGAGGAATGCGGAGCCTGCGATCAGGCCAAGCACCACCGGGTTGCCCAGCATCTCGTCGAAAGCACCCTGCTGCTCGGCGGCAGGTGCAGGCTCGGTGGCGGGCGCAGGAGCAGGCGCCGTATCCACGGCCGCGGGGGCTGGCTGCACCACGGGTTCGGCGGCGGTGGGCTGGGCATCCGGGGCAGTTGCGGCAGGCGCTACGGGGTCAGTGGCACCCTGTGCTTGCAGGCGAGCCAGCTGGTCATTCTTCAGCTGGATCAACTTCTGCAGCTTGTCCAGCTGGCTCTGCAGGTCGGTCATCCGGCTTTTGAGTTCATCATTGTCACGACGGCTGGTGTCGAGGCTTTCCTGGGCCACCGCCAGCTTGTCGTTGATCGCCTTGGCATCCGCACCGGCCTGGTTGCCCGGGCTGACCAGGCGCAGGTTGTCGCCCTGGGCGATACGCTCGGGCGCCGCATCGGCAGCGCCGCGGCGGGTAGCATCGAGCTGACGGGCACGCGGGCCCAGGCGCCGACCTTCACGCCAGGCCGCGTACTGCTCGGCCACTTCGCGATTCGCCTCGCCCTGGGGAATGTTCTGTACCTGCTGCTGATCGGGCAAGCGCAGCACCTGGCCAACCTTCAACTGGTTGATGTTGTTGCCGATGAAGGCATCAGGGTTCAGCGCCTGGATGGCGATCATGGTCTGCTGCACCGAGCCGCCACCCTGGGTGTTGCGCGCAGCAATCTGCCACAAGGTATCGCGGCGTTTGGTGGTGTAACTGCCAGCACTGCTGGTCGCAGGGTTTACATTGGCTGCGGCAGGCTGCTCGCCCTGGGCCTTGGCCTGGTCGAGCAGGACGTTGTAATCGCGCAGCAGGCGGCCCTGGGGCCACATCACCTGGACCAGAAATTTGACCACCGAACCAGGCAGCGGCTGGCTGGAGGTAACCCGCAACACGCTCTTGCCGTTGGGGTTGATCACAGGTGTAAAGGTGAGGTCCTCGAGGTAGGTTGGATAATCCACCCCGGCCTTGCTGAACTCTTCCGGCGGCGCCAGGCTTGGCGCCACTTCGGCAGCGGTGAGGTCGCGCACATCGAGCAATTCGATTTCGGCGTCCAGCGGCTGGTTCTGCGCCGACTTGAGCGTCAGCTCACCCAACCCCAGGGCATTCGCCATGCCAGACGACAGCGCCGACGCTGCCGCCATGGCCAGAACCAGTTTGCGAATTCGAAGCATGACCTCTTCCCTTGTATGAATCGTCCTGAAAACCCGCATGCGGTGTAGGACAAAAAGTGCCTGGCAGTATCTTTTACGCCATGTGTTTAATCAACAATTGCGCCACCTGCACGGCGTTGAGTGCGGCGCCCTTGCGCAGGTTGTCGGTGGTCAGCCACAGGTTGAGTTGCTGGTCTTCATCAACACCATGGCGTACACGACCAACATAGACCACGTCTTGCCCTACTGCGTCACCTACCGGCGTCGGATAATCGTCGCGCGCCACCAGTTCGATGCTGCCGGCGCTCTCCAGCGCAGCATTGACGGCCGCCAGATCTACCGGTTTACGGCTTTGCACCGCCACACTGAAGCTATCGCCGAAAAACACCGGGACTTGAATGCAGGTCACGGAAATCTTCAGTTCGGGCTGCCCCAGCAGCTCGCGCAGCTCGCTGACCAGGCGCCGCTCAAGCCCGGCATGCCCCTGCTCGTCCACCGCACCGACCTGAGCCAGCAGGTTGAACGCCACCTGGCGGTCGAAGAAGCGCGGCTCCAACGGACGGGCATTGAGCAGCTCGGCAGTTTGCCGTGCCAGTTCGCTGACCGCTTCGCGGCCCTGAGCAGACACCGCCAGGGCGGCCATGACCTGCACCCGCTCGATGTCCAGCAGCCCCTTCAGCGGTGCCAGCGCGACCGCCAGGGCGACGGCTGCAGAGCCAGGGCTGGCAAGGCGTGCAGGCAGCTCCAGGCTGGCGATACGCTCGGCATTGGCTTCGGGCACCACGGCAATGGCGTCATCGAGGCCGCCGGACAGGTCGATGACCGTGCAGCCTGCCTGCTGGGCCTTGCTGGCGAAGCTGCGGCTGACGGCAGGGCTGGCGGCGAAGAAGGCCAGTTTGACCTGGGCGAAATCGAAACTGTCGACTTCATGCACCTTGATCTTCTTGCCAGCGAACATCACGCTGCTGCCCGCCGACTCCATGCTGGCCAGCAGGTGCAGGGTCGCAACCGGAAAATCCAGCTCTTCGAGGATCTGTACGAGGGTTTCACCGACGCTACCGGTGGCGCCGACGACGGCGATGTCCAGGGGTTGGGTCATGGAGGGGATCCTTTTGCTGAAACGGCGGGGGGCGGCACTTTACTCGGATTATGGATCAACGAACACCCTCAATGCGCCAGCCCCTCTGCGACCGACAGTCGAACATCAGGCCGGTTGGAACGACAGGCGCTACCTGACATTTTTGCCAGTATCGGGCTTTCTCAATCGCCCTCAATCTTGCATGACGACTCTTGATCAAGGCACTCGTTATGCGCCCGCTACTGATAACAACGCTTCTGTCATGCCTGGCCACCACCGCCTGGGTACCCCAGACTAACGCCGCGGATGCACCGAGAAATGATCTGCAGGGCGCTCTGGAGGGGCAGGTCGATTTTGCCCAGACGCATGTAGTAGCGGCGACTCGGAGAGTCTTCGACCCTTTTCTGGTGCCGGACAAAGCGGCCCTGGTCCTTTTCAGGCCGATCAAGCCAGTCACCGACGTGGACATGACCATAACGTTGAATGGCCGCACCACCACTGTACGCATGGAGCGCCCGGAAGCACTGCCCGGCACCGCGGTATATGACCAGGAGAACACCTTCTCCGGAAAGATCATTGAAGGCAGCTACCCGAAGTTCAGGGAAAACACGTTCAGCTATCAGGTCCCCTGGAACCTGTTCAGCGCCGATGCACGCATCAGCTTTCAGCAAGCTGGCAATCCGAGCAATCAAGGCTCGCTACCCGCTGACAAATTCGTATTCATGACCCCTGAAAGCGAGGGGCTGGTACTGATGAACATCAAGGGCTGCATCTTTAAGGATGAGTTGACGTGCAGGGACACCGTCGATCAGTTCGACGGTGAGTCCAACCCCACTGCCGCGCGCATTGCAGCACGGGAAATGCTCTCCGAACTGCCCACCCAACGCCTTCACCTTGGCACCGGCAAAGCTTACTGGCCACGCATCATTGCCATGGGACCGGATCAAAAGCCGCATGTTTACGACCAGACCAATGGCATGGAATGGGCTGAGTTCGGCGACAAAACGTTACCGGCCAAAGTGGGCATGGGCGATTACTGGCGCGCAGCCTCGAAACTGGGCGACAAGAAATCTGGCTACCCCGTAGCCATTACCGGGCAATTGCTTGACACGCCCGAAAGCATGCCTCCATTGCCGCCAGGCGTAGGCGCCAGCTGTGGAGGTAACAGCTGCAATTACCCTTATGAGCCGAATGGCTTCTGGCATGAAACAGGCCACGCATTTGGCCTTGCCCACGATACACCCGCTCGCTACGAAGACTGGTCGTATCGGGCGTATGATAATGTCTTCCTGCCCAACACACACCCTGACCCAGGCCGTTACGGATTGCCAGTGGACTATTTGGGTTTGCACTACTTCGGTCATGTTGTTGGATCACTTTCCGCCCTTCCTTGGCACCCCAGCACCGCTTCCGCGCCCTTGATCGACGAGTTCGAAAAGCTCGGCCTGATATCAACAGAACGTGCCAGCTGGAAACATTACATTGCGCCCTATACCCACCAGCAGACGCTACTAGTACAGCAGCGCTTCGGACGGCTGCCCGACGGCGCAAAGTACGCCGAACCGGGTGACGACCACCGCCCGCCGGCCATTGCCGTGACGGCGGTGGCCGCCGAGGAAGGCAAAGGCTTTGAGGAGGAGGCCTCATCTGGCTTCCTTGACTCAGGCATCCAGCAACCTGCGCCCCTGCTGCCGCTGCTTTCCCCTGAAGCAAATCAAGTCCCAGTTGAAACTGGAGTACCGGTACATACCTTGGTGGTGACCTTCTCAGACCCCTCCCACAACAAAGACGGCATCAACCAAATCTATCCCGCCATCTTGAGCAATTATGGGAATGTTTTCAGCCCTGCACAGTTATCCGCCCGCTCTGCAACCAGCCCACAGCGCAGCGCGCGGTACCACGCATTGATGACATTGACCTTGCAATGCCTCGCCTCGGAAAACGACAAACTGGTATCGAAAGCTTGCGATGACCAATCGGCTCAACTAGAAATTCAAACCGTACCCCCCGAAAACGCAGCGGAAGCGCCACTCGCGCCGATTGTCATCGTGCGTGACAGTGCCGGCAAGTGCCTGGATTTCGATTTTAACTTTCGCAGTTGTGTCAACGCCGAACCACAAGTTCGCTGGCGTGGCCGCATAGACCTAACGAATAATTCTCGCCTGCTGAAGCTGCAGGAAAGCAGAACAGGCAAGTTCATCACCCCCATTGGCAACCGCGATCTTGCCTTGCTTGCCAATAGCAGCGATAACGAATTGAGTGATTTCAAGCCAGGCGACGATCGCAGCACGCATACTTATCAGGTCGATATCCATTACGCCAGCGGAGCCATCGAAACACACCTAGTCTATGCCGGCCCCATCGCCATAGACACGTTGAAAACAGCCGTTTTCAATGTCAGCTCCGCGCGTAGACCTGTCAAGGCAGTGCTCAAAGTGGATGACGCCGTGACCCATGAGCGACAGCTTGAAGCTAACCGACTCCCCCCGGCCATCAGCATGGGGGCTGAGCACGGAGAGCAAATAAACCGGGCCTGGGAGCCGCAATGGCTCTACTCAAAAGAACAGGACGCCTGCCTCACAGCCACCGATCAAGGTTTGAAACTGGCGGCCTGCAATGCGGACGCAATTTGGCGCCTCCCCTACAAGAAGGTGCACCCCCATCTGCTCGACGCTTACGAACCACTCGACATCTCGGGCCGGTGCATCAACGCCAGCTTAGCAACCGGCGAGTGCCATTTCCCGCGCAAAGATACCGCCTGGTGGACACGCCAAGACCTGACCCAGACCCCTTCTGAGATCTATCTACAGGAGCTGTTCACCGGACGCTTCATCACCACAACCCACGGCAGCGATACGCCTGCGCTTGCCCCGCTGAGCCCCGGCGAAGAGCAACGTTTCCAGAAATGGGGGCTACCGAAGCTTTTCGTGATGCATAACCATCGATACCTGATAACTTCGGGCGGAACGGTCGCATTTTCGAGCGGCGGGGGCAGACACGTGGATAGATGGTACATGATCAACACGCCTGCCAATCCGCTGCCAGATGGAAGTACCGAGTTCACGCTAATGAACGACGCTGGCCAATGCTTGAACGACGAGTTGCAGCTTCAGGTGTGCGCGCAACCGCGTGCGGACAAACTCACCTGGTTGACTCGAAAGGACTTGACCGGGACGCCCTTCAAGACTCGACTTCAGAACAAGAAGACCGGTCAATTTCTTGAGGTAGGGCAGGACGGTACGGTTTCACTTAAACCGTTGGCAGGTGACGCTCAGGTCTTTGACTACGTACTTACGATAGAATGATTGCAGATGACAAACCGCCTGATCCAGGACACTCTGCTCATCGCCAACGCTGTGCGAACTAAAAAGCCCTGCAAGGCCAACACCTTGCAGGGCTTCGAGCGGTCAACCCCGGCTCAACGCTCCAGCAGAATCCGCAGCATGCGACGCAGCGGTTCAGCAGCGCCCCACAGCAGCTGGTCGCCGACGGTGAACGCGCCCAGGTACTGGGAACCCATGTTCAGCTTGCGCAGGCGGCCGACCGGAATGTTCAGGGTGCCGGTGACATTGGTCGGGCTCAGCTCCTGCATGCTGATTTCGCGCTGGTTCGGCACCAGCTTCACCCACGGGTTGTGTTGGCTGATCATGCCTTCGATGTCGGCCAGCGGCACATCCTTGTTCAGCTTGATGGTCAGCGCCTGGCTGTGGCAGCGCATGGCGCCGATGCGCACGCAGATGCCATCGACCGGGATCGGGCTCTTGAAGCGGCCGAGGATCTTGTTGGTTTCGGCCTGGGCCTTCCACTCTTCACGGCTCTGCCCGTTCGGCAGTTCCTTGTCGATCCACGGGATCAGGCTGCCGGCCAGCGGCACGCCGAAGTTCTCGGTCGGGTAGGCTTCGCTGCGCATGGCCTCGGCGACCTTGCGGTCGATGTCGAGGATGGCGGCAGCCGGGTTGGCCAGGTCATCGGCGACGGCCGCGTGGGTGGCACCCATCTGCTTGATCAGCTCGCGCATGTTCTGCGCGCCGGCACCGGAGGCTGCCTGGTAGGTCATGGCGCTCATCCACTCGACCAGGCCGGCTTCGAACAGGCCACCCAGGCCCATCAGCATCAGACTGACGGTGCAGTTGCCGCCGATGTAGTTCTTGGTACCGGCATCGAGCTGCTGGTCGATCACCTTGCGGTTGACCGGGTCGAGCACGATCACTGCATCGTCCTGCATACGCAGCGACGAGGCGGCATCGATCCAGTAACCCTGCCAGCCGGCTTCGCGCAGCTTGGGGAAGACCTCGTTGGTGTAGTCGCCGCCCTGACAGGTCAGGATCACGTCGAGGGTCTTGAGTTCTTCAATCGAATAAGCGTCCTTGAGCGGAGCAATATCCTTGCCCACACTCGGCCCCTGGCCACCGACATTCGAGGTGGTGAAGAACACCGGCTCGATAAGGTCGAAATCCTGCTCCTCCAGCATCCGCTGCATGAGCACGGAACCGACCATGCCGCGCCAACCGATCAGACCTACACGTTTCATCGCAACTACACCTTTGCTAAAAGTGGGCCGCCACCGACCAAAAACGGTGGCGGGCCAGAGAGATTACAGATTCCGCAGCGCTGCGACTACTGCGTCGCCCATTTCCTGCGTGCCTACCTTGGTGCAACCGGCCGACCAGATGTCCCCGGTACGCAGGCCCTGGTCCAGCACCTGGCTGACCGCTTGCTCGATGGCCGCGGCTGCAGCCTGCTGGTTGAAGCTGTAACGCAGCATCATCGACACCGACAGGATGGTCGCCAGCGGGTTGGCAATGCCCTGCCCTGCGATGTCCGGCGCCGAGCCGTGGCAAGGCTCGTACATGCCCTTGTTGTCAGCATCCAGCGATGCCGAGGGCAGCATGCCGATGGAACCGGTCAGCATGGAAGCTTCATCCGACAGGATGTCACCGAACATGTTATCGGTGACCACCACGTCGAACTGCTTCGGCGCGCGTACCAGCTGCATAGCCGCGTTGTCGACGTACATGTGGCTCAGTTCGACGTCCGGGTAGTCCTTGGCGACCTCTTCGACCACTTCACGCCACAGCTGGCTGGAGGCCAAGACGTTGGCTTTGTCGACCGAGCACAGTTTCTTGCCACGCACGCGGGCCATGTCGAAGCCGACGCGGGCAATGCGGCGCACTTCGCTTTCGCTGTACGGCAGGGTGTCGTAAGCCTGGCGCTCGCCGCCTTCCAGCTCGCGCTGGCCACGCGGCGCGCCGAAGTAGATGCCCCCCGTCAGCTCACGGACGATGAGAATATCCAGGCCCGAGACGATTTCCGGCTTGAGCGACGAAGCATCGGCCAGCTGCGGGTAGAGGATGGCCGGGCGCAGGTTGGCGAACAGGCCCAATTGCGAACGGATTTTAAGCAGGCCGCGCTCAGGGCGGATGTCACGCTCGATCTTGTCCCACTTCGGGCCGCCTACGGCGCCCAGCAGCACGGCATCGGCCTGGCGCGCGCGCTCCAGGGTTTCGTCGGCCAGTGGCACGCCGTGCTTGTCTATGGCAGCGCCGCCGATCACGTCGTGCTCAAGGCTGAAGCCGAGCTGAAACTTGTCGTTGGCCAGCTCCAGCACCTTGACCGCTTCGGCCATGATTTCCGGACCGATGCCATCACCTGGGAGAATCAGAATCTGCTTGCTCATGCTTTCCTCTATCCATTCAAGCGGTGCGGCCAGCTCGGCCGCACCGTAAAAAACTCAGCGCTCAGCCCACAGCACGATGACATCGGTGCTGAACGAGCCATCGGCTTCAATCTGGTAATACTGCCGCACTTCTTCACCCATGGCTTGCTGCAACTGGCGTATGGCTACGCACAGCGGCTCAGGCGTGCGCATGCGCTCGACCCACGAGTGCCACTCCAGGCGCAAGCGCTGACGGGTATGGCTGCGGGTATGCAGGCCTGCTTCGCTGACCTGGCGCTGCCACTCGGCAGCAGAATAATCGCGCACGTGGCTGGTGTCGCGCAGCACTTCTACCGTTTGCAGATAAGTATCGAGCAGCGGGCTGCCCGGCGACATCACGTCGATGAACGCCGCCACCCCACCCGGCTTCAGCACCCGACGCACTTCGCGCAGGGCCACGCCCAGGTCGCTCCAGTGGTGCGCCGAATAACGGCTGAAGACGAAGTCGAACGAAGCGTCAGCGAACGGCAAGCGCTCGGCGGCACCGCGCGCGGTGGTGATGTTGCCCATGCCACGCTCGGCAGCGGCGCTGGCGACCACGTCGAGCATCGACTGCGACAGGTCGTAGGCCACCACTTCTGCCACCAGCGGCGCGACGTGAAAGCTGACATGGCCGGCTCCGCACCCCAGGTCCAGCACCCGAGCGGCCCCCTGCCCCGCCAGCTCGGCCTGCAGCAGGGCGAACTCACTGCCCTGGGCGTGCACGGCGCTGCTGAGGTAGGCGCTGGCCTGTTCGCCGAACTGGCGTTGGACCACATCGGTGTGGGTGGTGCTGGTCATGGGCGCATTCCTTTTGATTTTGGGTTGTCTCTACGGCCGCTATCGCCGGCAAGCCGGCTCCTACAGAGACCCCACAAGTGCCAAGACCTGTTCAGTACTTGTGGAAGCCGGCGATGAGGCCAGCAAACCCGGTTACATCATTCAGGCATCACGGAACAGCCAAGGCTGCGACGCGCGGTGCTTGCCCTCGAATGCTTTGATCGCATCGGCGTCCTGCAGCGTCAGGCCGATGTCGTCGAGGCCGTTGAGCAGGCAATGCTTGCGGAAGGCATCGATTTCGAAGTGCAGCACCTTGCCGTCCGGCCGGGTCACCGCCTGTGCCTGCAGGTCGATGGTCAACTGGTAGCCCGGGTTGGCTTCAACCTGCTTGAACAACTCATCGACTTCCTCGTCGCTCAAGATGATCGGCAGCAGGCCGTTCTTGAAGCTGTTGTTGAAGAAGATGTCGGCGAAGCTTGGCGCGATCACGCTGCGAAAGCCGTACTCGTCCAACGCCCACGGGGCGTGCTCACGGCTCGAGCCGCAACCGAAGTTCTCCCGCGCCAGCAACACGCTGGCACCCTGGTAGCGTTCATGGTTGAGCACGAATTCCTGGTTCAACGGGCGCTTGCTGTTGTCCTGATAGGGCTGGCCGACGTCCAGGTAACGCCACTCGTCAAACAGGTTAGGGCCGAAGCCGGTGCGCTTGATCGACTTGAGAAACTGCTTGGGGATGATCTGGTCGGTGTCGACGTTGGCACGGTCCAACGGTGCGACGAGGCCAGTGTGCTGGGTAAAGGCTTTCATGCTGCGCTCCCTTGGATCAACTCGCGGACATCGATGAAGTGGCCGGTCACCGCGGCAGCGGCGGCCATGGCCGGGCTGACCAGGTGGGTACGGCCACCGGCGCCCTGACGGCCTTCGAAGTTGCGGTTGGACGTGGACGCGCAGTGCTCGCCGCTTTCCAGGCGGTCCGGGTTCATCGCCAGGCACATCGAGCAGCCCGGCTCACGCCATTCGAAACCCGCCTCGAGGAAGATCTTGTCCAGGCCTTCACGCTCGGCCTGCGCCTTGACCAGGCCGGAGCCCGGCACGACGATCGCCTGCTTGACGGTAGCGGCCACCTTGCGGCCCTTGGCGATTTCTGCCGCGGCGCGCAAGTCTTCGATGCGCGAGTTGGTGCAGGAACCGATGAACACGCGGTCCAGGTGGATATCGGTGATCGCCTGGTTGGCGCTCAAACCCATGTACTTCAACGCGCGCTCGATGGAGCCGCGCTTGACCAGGTCGGTTTCTGCTGCCGGGTCCGGCACGCGCTGATCGACGGCCAGCACCATCTCGGGCGAAGTGCCCCAACTGACCTGCGGCTTGATGTCGGCCGCGTCGAGCTCGACCACGGTGTCGAACACCGCATCGTCATCGGAAACCAGGTCTTTCCAGGACTCGACCGCACGCTCCCACTGCTCGCCTTTCGGCGCGTAAGGGCGGCCTTCGACATAAGCGACCGTAGTGGCATCGGTGGCGACCAGGCCAACCCGCGCGCCTGCTTCGATGGACATGTTGCAGATGGTCATGCGGCCTTCCATGGAAAGCTCGCGGATGGCGCTGCCGGCGAATTCCATGGCATGGCCGTTGCCACCTGCGGTACCGATCTTGCCGATCACCGCCAGTACGATGTCCTTGGCAGTGACGCCAGCAGGCAATGTGCCTTCGACGCGCACCAGCATGTTCTTCATCTTCTTGGCGACCAGGCACTGGGTGGCGAGCACGTGCTCGACCTCGGAGGTGCCGATGCCATGGGCCAGGGCCCCGAATGCGCCGTGGGTGGAGGTGTGCGAGTCGCCGCAGACCACAGTCATGCCCGGCAAGGTGGCACCCTGCTCCGGGCTGATGACGTGGACGATGCCCTGGCGCACGTCATTCATCTTGAATTCGACGATGCCATATTCGTCACAGTTCTCATCGAGGGTCTGCACCTGAAGGCGCGACACCTGGTCGACGATGGCTTCGATACCGCCCTTGCGCTCTGGCGTGGTCGGCACGTTGTGGTCGGGGGTGGCGATGTTGGCATCGATGCGCCATGGCTTGCGGCTGGCCAGGCGCAGGCCTTCGAAGGCCTGGGGCGACGTCACTTCATGAATGATATGGCGGTCGATGTAGATCAAGGACGAGCCGTCATCACGGCGCTTGACCTCATGGGCTTCCCAGAGTTTGTCGTAGAGCGTTTTACCAGCCATCAGACTGTTCCTCATCAGCGTCTTTCTATGCCAAAAACCCCTTGGCTTGTATGGACGATGCTATGGCGATAGATTGAATAACTCAAATTCATAATTTTCATGCTTTGCATAACCATCAGGAATTCGAACAATGGACATGGCCAACCTTAGCGCCTTCATTGCCATTGCCGAGACCGGCAGCTTTTCCGGGGCCGGCGAACGCCTGCACCTGACCCAACCGGCCATCAGCAAGCGTATTGCCGGGCTCGAACAGCAACTGGATGTGCGCCTGTTCGACCGCCTGGGGCGCGAGGTGACCTTGACTGAAGCCGGACGGGCCCTGCTACCGCGTGCCTACCAGATACTCAATGTGCTCGATGATACCCGACGTGCGTTGACCAATTTGACCGGTGAGGTGAGTGGTCGCCTGACCCTCGCCACCAGCCACCACATCGGCCTGCACCGCCTGCCCCCGCTGTTGCGGGCATTCACCCGTCAGTACCCGGCGGTGGCGTTGGATATTCAGTTCCTCGACTCAGAAGCGGCCTACGACGAAATACTCCATGGCCGTGCCGAAATTGCCGTTATCACCCTGGCACCCGAGCCTCATCACCTGATCAAAGCGTTCCCGGTATGGGATGACGCGCTGGACTTCGTCGCCGCCCCGGAGCACCCGCTGGCCAGCAACACCCAAGTCAGCCTGGCCGACGTCGCTCGCCACCCGGCGGTATTCCCCGGTGGCAACACATTCACCCACCACATCGTCCAGCGCCTGTTCGAAAGCCAGGGCCTGACGCCGAACATCGCCATGAGCACCAACTACCTGGAAACCATCAAGATGATGGTCTCGATCGGCCTGGCCTGGAGCGTGCTGCCGCGCACCATGCTCGATGATCAGGTTGCACCCATCGCATTACCCGGCATACAGCTGTCACGCCAGCTAGGCTACATACTGCATACCGAGCGAACGCTATCGAACGCCGCCAGGGCCTTCATGGCCCTGCTCGACAGTCACGCAGGGTCCGCCTGACCGGTCGTCAGCCCGGCATTTCCAACTCAAGGACGCGTCAAACGCCAAAGGTCTGGTACCAATGCCCAAATCAGCAAACCGCTTTCCGCGCCTGCCGCGTATTCCTGCGGCCGACCCTCAGGAGTCGGAGCAGGCCTGGCAGAACGCCCCGCAGCTGCTGGCCGCGCTCAATGGTGCACGCCTTGGCGCCTGGCTATGGGACATCGACAGTGGCCGGGTCAGTTGGTCACGCGGCACCCAGGCGCTGTTCGGCTTCGATCCGCAGCGCCCCCTGCCCAAGGACATCGACTACCTCGACCTGCTGCCCGAAGAAGACCGCGCCCGCACCCGTCAGCTGTTCCAGGCTGTGGTCAATGGCGAGCCCGCCGAGCGGGCCATGCGCCATCGTATCCGCTGGCCGGATGGCAGCCTGCACTGGCTGGAAATCAACGGCAGCCTGACCCACGACCGCCAGGGCCGGCCGCAGATGATCGGGGTGATCCGTGAGATCACCCGCCAGCGCGAACGGGAAACCGCGCTGATCAACTCGGAAAAACGCTTCGCCACGCTGTTTCACCTGAGCCCCAACGCCATCCTGCTCACGCGCCGTAACGACGGCATGATTTTCGAGGTGAACCAGCACTTTGAAGACATGTTCGGCTGGCCTGGCGAACAGGTGATCGGCAAGACCAGCCTGGAGCTGGGCCTGTGGGTGAACCCTGAGCAACGCCACCAGGTGCTGGAAGCGATCCGCGCCAGCGGCGGCCCGGCAATCATGGAGGTGCAGTTTCGCGCCAGCAGCGGCAAGGTTCACGATGGCATCCTGTGCGCCCAGGGCATTGAACTGGAGGGTGTGACGTTCCTGCTCAGCACCTTTGTCGACACCTCCGAGCGCAAGCGCGCGGAACAGGCGCTCAAGGACAGCCAGGAGCGCCTTGACCTGGCCCTGGACTCGGCGCAGCTGGGCACCTGGGACTGGCACATCCCCAGCGGCATGCTCTATGGCTCGGCCCGCGCCGCGCAACTGCACGGGCTCGACCCGATCCCCTTCCACGAATCGTTCGACGCGTTCTTCGAAGGCGTGCCCCAGGAAGAGCGCGACGTCATGCGCCAGGCCTACCGTAGCCTGCGCGAAGGCCCGGCTGGCAACTACCAGATCACCTACCGCGTGCAGCTCGAAAACGGCGCCTCACGCTACATTGAAAGCCGTGCACGCCTGTACCGCGACGACCAGGGCAACCCCTTGCGCATGGCTGGCACGTTGCTGGACATCACCGAACAGGTAGAACGCGAGCAGCGCCTGAGCGCCTCGGAGGAGAAGTTCGCCAGCCTGTTCCAGGTAAGCCCCGACCCAATCTGCGTAACCCGCCAGGACACCGGCCAGTTCATCGAAATCAACGCGGCCTTCACCCAGACCTTTGGCTGGAGCGCCGAGCAAGTGATAGGCCGCACCGCCGAAGAGATTGGCCTGTGGGCAGAATCGATCGCACGCGCGCAGCGCATCGAGCGAGTCATCCGCGAGCAGGCGCTGAGCAACGTCGCCGTGGTGGTCAACCACCGCAACGGTTCACCGCTGACCTGCGTGATCGCCAGCCGGCTGATCACCGTAGACAACCAGCCTTGCAGCGTCACCACGCTGCGTGACATCACCCAGCAGCAACGGGCCGAGGCGGCGCTTAAGTCCAGCGAGGAGAAGTTTGCCAAGGCGTTCCACTCCAGCCCCGACGCCATCACCATTACCGAACGCCGCAGCGGCCGTTATGTGGAGGTCAACGATGGCTTCTGCCGGCTGACCGGCTACAGCAATGCCGATGTGATCGGCCGCAGCGTCTATGAGCTGGGTATCTGGGCCGACGACAAACAGCGCAACGCCCTGCTCGCCGAGCTCAAGGAGCGCGGCCGGGTGCACCACCGCGAAATGCTCGGGCGCAACAAGCGTGGCGACATTCTCACCGTGGAAGTGTCGGTCGAGCCGATCAGCCTCAACGAAATCGATTGCCTGCTGCTTACCGCGCGCGATGTCAGCCAGCTGAAGAATGCCCAGGCGCAGATCCGCCACCTGGCCTACCACGACCCGCTGACCAACCTGCCCAACCGTGCCCTGCTGATGGACCGCCTGAGCCAGCAGATCGCCCTGTTGCGCCGGCATAACCTGCGTGGCGCCTTGCTGTTCCTCGACCTCGACCACTTCAAGCACATCAACGACTCGCTGGGCCACCCAGTGGGCGACACTGTGCTGAAGATCATCACGGCGCGGCTAGAAGCCAGCGTGCGCCTGGAAGACACCGTGGCGCGCCTGGGCGGCGATGAGTTCGTGGTCCTGCTCAGCGGCCTGGAAGGCAGCCGCGAGGCAGTGGAAACCAAGGTCCGCGAACTGGCCGACACGCTTCGTGAACTATTGGCCGAGCCCATGTCGCTGGACGGCCAGCGCCTGCAGGTAACGCCAAGCATCGGGGTAGCGCTGATCCCCGACCACGGCGCCACCCCGGCCGACCTGCTCAAGCGCGCCGACATCGCCTTGTACCGGGCCAAGGACTCAGGCCGCAACACCACCCAACTGTTCCACACCACCATGCAAAAGGCCGCCAGCGAGCGCCTGCGCATGGAAAGCGACCTGCGCTTGGCACTGGCGCGAGGCGAACTGGCCTTGCACTTTCAGCCCCAGGTGGATGCCCGCGATAATCACATTGTCGGTGCTGAAGTGTTGCTGCGCTGGCACCATCCACAACTGGGCCAGCAGCCGCCTGCGCAGTTTATTCAGGTATTGGAAGAAAGCGGCCTGATCCTCGAAGTTGGCAGCTGGATCCTCGACGAAGCCTGTGATGCGTGCGCGCACATGCTCGAAGACGGGCTGATCGATGCCGATGATTTCAGCCTGTGCGTAAACATCAGCCCGCGGCAGTTCCGCCAGAACGATTTCGTCGAACGGGTGTTGCGCAGCCTGAACGACTACCGCCTGCCCCATCACATGCTCAAGCTGGAAATCACCGAGGGCATCGTGATCCAGAACTTGGAAGACACCATCAGCAAGATGCGTGAGCTCAAGCGCTATGGGGTGAGCTTCGCCATGGACGATTTCGGCACCGGCTATTCCTCGCTGACCTACCTCAAGCGCTTGCCGGTGGACGCCTTGAAAATCGACCAGACCTTCGTCCGCGACGCCCCGGTAGACCCCAATGACGCCGAGATTGTCCGTGCCATCGTCGCCATGGCGCGCAGCCTGGACCTGGCCGTGATCGCCGAGGGCGTTGAACTGACCGAGCAGCTGGAATTTCTCGAGCGGCTGGGCTGCCATCTGTACCAGGGCTACCTGCACAGCCGGCCGCTGCCGCTGCAGGAGTTCAGGCAAATGTTGCTGGAGGCGCCGGCGGATTTTTGAACAACAAAAAAGGGCACCCGAAGGTGCCCTTTTGGCATGCCGCCGAACTTAGTTCAGCGCAGGTTTTTCCCCATTGATCGGGATGCGCTTGGCCTTGGCTTCTTCCGGCACGATGCGCTGCAGGTCGATGCTGAGCAGGCCGTTGGCCAGGCCTGCGGATTTGACCACGATATGGTCATCCAGGCGGAACGACAGCTTGAAGGCGCGCTGGGCAATGCCCTGGTGCAGATAGGTCACTTCAGCGGCGCCATTTTCGCGCTTGCCACCGGTTACGGTCAGGACGCCTTTTTCGACTTGAAGGTCGAGGTCCTGCTCCTGGAAACCGGCTGCAGCAACCACGATGCGATAGTGGTCATCGCCATGTTTTTCCACGTTGTAGGGAGGGTAGCTGCTACCCGCCTCATTGCGTGCCGCCGACTCGAACAGTTCGTTGAAACGGTCGAAGCCAACGGAATGGCGGAACAGAGGTGCGAGAGAGAATGCGCTGGTCATGGTCATGAACTCCTGAAATTCAGCAAGTAAGTCATTACGCGACCCGACTTCGGCATCGCGTACTGAATAAATAGGGTTCAGGAGATGGCTTTCAAGGGGCAGGTGTAAAAAATTTGATTTCTGCTGTGGCGTCGATGGCCCTATCGCCGGCAAGCCGGCTCCCACAAGGACCGAGGCAACGCATGGCCTTGTGGGAGCCGGCTTGCCGGCGATAGGGCCGGGTCAGGCAACACATTCCTCAGTTGCCTGCACTTCAACCCCCAACAGGCGGCTGATCCGCTGGCAGTCGTCTTCCCTGCGCAACTCGGCAAACAGCACCACCGCCTCGGGGTAACTGCGCGTCAGCATCGCCAGCCACTGCTTCATCCGCCCAGGCGCGTAGCGCGGCGACAGCTTGGCCTGGGCCTGGCGCCAGAATTCGCGCAGCAGCGGTAACAGCGCCTCCCAGCTCATCGGCTGGTAGTCACGGCCATCACGCGCAGCAGCGATCTGCAAGGCCAGGTCCGGCCGCGACACCAGCCCGCGCCCGAGCATGATGTCTTCAGCACCACTGACTTCGCGGCAACGCCGCCAATCGTCCACGGTCCAGATCTCGCCATTGGCGAACACCGGCACCTTGACCACATCCTGCACCCGCGCCACCCATTCCCAGTGCGCCGGAGGCTTGTACCCTTCGACCTTGGTGCGGGCGTGCACCACAAGGTGCGCCGAGCCACCTTCGGCCAGGGCCGTTGCGCAGTCCAGCGCACCGTCCGGGCTGTCGAAGCCCAGTCGCATCTTGGAGGTGACCGGGATGTGCGCCGGCACCGCGCGGCGCACCTCACACACAATGGCATGCAGCAGTTCCGGCTCCTTGAGCAGCACCGCGCCGCCGCGCGACTTGTTCACGGTCTTGGCCGGGCAACCGAAATTCAGGTCGATCACCGGCGCGCCCAGCTCGCAGGCCAACGCCGCGTTTTCAGCCAGGCACACCGGATCGGACCCCAGCAACTGCACGCGCATGGGCACGCCGGCAGCCGTGCGCGCCCCCTGACGCAGCTCCGGCGCGAGCTTGTCGAACGAAGAGGCTGGCAGCAGGCGATCGCACACGCGGATGAACTCGGTGACGCACCAATCGATGCCGCCCACTCGGGTCAGGACGTCGCGCAGGATGTTGTCGACCAGCCCCTCCATAGGGGCCAGGGCAATTTGCATGTTGGGGTCTCGGCGGAAAAAGGCGGCAGTCTAACAAAAAATGCCGCCCGCTCAGGCACCGATCAGCGCCGGGCCATAACCTTCGACGAATTCCGCCGGCATGCGCTTGGGCTTGCCGCTGGACAACTCGATGCAGGCGAAGGTGGTTTGCGCGCGCAGCAAGGTCACGCCGTCACGTGGGCGCTTGAGCTGGAAGCGCCGGGTCATGCGCAAGCGCTGGTCCCAGTCGACGATCCAGGTGGCCAGCTGCAGCTCGTCATCCTCATAGCCGGCAGCCAGGTAGTCGATTTCGTGGCGCACCACCGCCATGGCCCGGTCCAGGCGCCGGTACTCGGCAAGGTCCAGGCCCAGGCGCTGGGAGTGGCGCCAGGCGCAACGCTCCAGCCAGGTGACGTAGACCGCGTTGTTGGCGTGGCCGAGGCCGTCGATGTCCTCGCTGCCGACGCGCAGGTCGATGATGAATGGCGTTGCCAGGTCCCAGCTCATGCCCGCTCCCTATATGTATGAACGGGCAGAGTGTATCGGATGTTCAGGCGCTTTGCCGCGCGGGGGCACTGGCACGGCTGAGCAATTCGAGCACCGCCTCGCCCAGGCGCGGGTCTGCCAGCACACGCTGGTGGCCGCCGTCCTCCAGCCGCAGCAAGCGGCTGTCGAACCATGCCTTGTGGATGATCTCGGCTTCGCTGGCGGGCACTAACGCGTCATCGGCGGCATGCACGATCAAACCCGGCAGCTCCAGCTGATAACCGCTGACATCCAGGCGACTGATTTGCATGCCGACATCTCGTTCGACCTGGCGAATGAAGGCGGCCCTGGCCCGGGCCGGCAAGCCCAGGCGCCGGGCGAAACCACGCAGCACACCGAGCAGCTGGGCGGGCGCAGCGATACTCACTGCCGCCTCGGCGCGCAGCCCCATCTGCAGGGCAAGCATGACACTGGCACCGCCCATGGAATGACCAATCACCGCACGCAATGGCGGCAGTTCGGCAGCAGCCTCCAGCAACGCCCGGGCAAACAGCACCACATGCGCCTGCTGCCCGGGCGAGCGACCGTGCGCCGGGCCTTCCAGGGAGACCACGGTGTGCCCGGCCTTCACCAGGGTTTCGATCAACGCTGCAAACTGGGTGGGGCGCCCTTCCCAACCGTGCATCAGCAGCACGGTCGGGCCTTTACCCCACCGCAAGGCAGACAACCCAAAGCGCAAGGTAATGCGCTCGGCGTTCGCCAGCAGCGGCAGCTCCCATTGCCTGGGCGGCAGGTTACGCGGGGTCATGAAGGCGCGGCGCATCTTGCCGGCGACATGTTCGGGGGCCAGTCGGCCGAGGGTGCCATTCACACCACGAATCCAGCTCAGGGTAGTCATCGCCTTGCTCCAGGGTCTGAGGCTCAGATAATCGCCGACTTGGCGGCGCGCAGAATACGGTCGGACAACTCGCCCGTGCCCAGGGCACGGGCCAGCGCCAGACCTCCAATCATCAGGGCCAGGTCGGCCAATGCCATGTCGGCATCTTCGGGGCGATCGACCATGGCTGCGGTCATCAGCTCGATGTGCTCGGCCAGCACCTCGCGAAACACCTCTGGCAGGCGCTGCATCTCGCCAATCGAATTGGGCAGCGGGCAGGCATGCACTTCGGCATCACGGTGCTTGCGCGACAGGTAAAAGGCGCTTGCCAGCGCCCGGCGCCCCTCGCCGTCCAGGCTTGGGTCAACCTGGGCCAACAAGGCCCGGCGCTCGCTGAGCAACTGGCGGAACGCTTCGAGCATGAGCTCGTCCTTGCTGTCGAAGTGCGCGTAGAAGCCTCCAACGGTCAGGCCTGCCGCGCCCATCACCTGGCTGACACTCGGCTCGGCCGGGCCGTGCTGGATCAGCGCGCTACGGGCCGCTTCGAGGATGCGTTCGCGGGTTCTGGTTTTCTTGTCACTCATGGCCAGCTCAACGGGAAAAATATGATGATTGAAATATGATACTCATCATATTTTTTGGCAAGCAGAAATTGAGACCGTTTATCGGCGTGCACTTTTCGGAGGGATAGAAAAACAAAAGGCCCATTCAATAAGCGAATGAGCCTTTAAAGTCCCGCAAAACGCGGGTAAACGT